>CAIYWM010000452.1 GCA_903929895.1 uncultured Alphaproteobacteria bacterium | reverse complement strand
TGCCGCTGGCCGAGCGCATCTTCGCCGAGACTTCGGACGCCAGCGCCGCGGTGTCGAACCCTCCGCCGGCATCGTAGGTCAGCCAGCCCCGTTGCAACGGGAGCAGGCCGTCGGCCAGGACGATGCCGTCGCAGAGAATACCCGTGACGTGCCCGAAAGTTCCCCGTGTCGTGACCAGAAGATCGGCCTCGATCATCTCCCGCATGCTCCAGAGTGGATCGGCATCGAGGAACAACTGGCTGTCGGGAAGGTCGAGCGACGAGAAGTCGGCGGGGTCTCCCTGGGAGAAGACGCGCAGCGTGTGATCGACACCAAGATCACGGAGGATCGAGCGGACCTGCGGCACCACCCGCGCCAGACAGGCCATGTCGGTGGCGTCCTCCGAATGGAAGTCGTGCCGGTTGCGCCGCCGGACATGAATGCAGACGCTCGGCGATGCTTTCGGGCGGGGCGCCTTGTTCAGATGATACTTGTACCGGAATTCGCGAACGAGCGATCCGTCGAATGGAAGTTCTTCGACCTCGACCCCGAACAGCGCCCGCAACATGGGAAAGGTGAAGGCGAAATTGACGGCATCCTGCGTGTCCGCGTCGCTAACGTTGGCCTCGCCCGCACCGAGGTTGAAATGCGATTCCCAGGCCGCCGCCCATTCGGGCATCGGGCGATCGGCGTGATGGATCTCGGTGAAAGGCGTGTGGACGTAGGTCAGGCCCTGGGCGCGCGCGAACTCGATGGCCCTCATCGTCATCAGCGACTGGGAACCGGCGCCCTCGTACGCCGAGGCAATGCAGGTGATCCTGTCGATCCTTCCGCGCCCGCTGAGCTGTCTCACATATTGCCGGAACAGGACGTCATCGGCGGTGAAGTGCGATGGCCGTCCGAGCGCTCCTTTCACGATGTTCTTGGCGAGGCTGCCCGCGTAGCCGAGCGATCCGAAGGCCAGCAGGCGCAGCGCGGCCGCGTTCACACCAGCCTGCCTTCGACCAGCACGACGTGACGGTCAGCCGCCGCGATGACGGCGGGACGATGGGTGACGAGCAGGATCGTCGCCCGTCCCTTCAACCCGGCGATGGTCTCCAGGATGCGCTCCTCGTTGGCGGCATCGAGCGCGCTGGCCGGTTCGTCGAGCAGGATCAGGCGTGGCGCGCGCAGCAGCAGGCGCGCCAGCGCCAGTCTCTGACGCTCGCCGCCCGACAGGCTGGCGCCGCGATCACCGACGACCGTATCGAGACCCTGCGGCAGCGCGGCGACGAAATCGCCGAGGCCGGCCAGCCGAAGCGCCTCCTGCATCGCCTCGTCCGGGGCGTCGGGCCGCGCCCAGGCGAGATTGGCGCGGATCGAGGCATGGAAGAGGAAGGCCTCCTGCGCCATCGTGCCGACCGAGCGCCGCCACGCCGGGGCGAGCGTCGGCGTGAGCTCGCGCCCGTCGATCAGGACGCGGCCCGACTGCGGCGTGAGCAGGCCGCCCAGCAGGTCGAGGATCGTGCTCTTGCCGGCACCAGATACGCCCGACATCACCGTGAGAGAGCCGGCCGGCAGCGACAGGTCGACGCCGCGCAGGATCTCCGGCTGATTGTCGTAGCGGAAGCGCACATCCTGCAGCCGGATCTCGCGCTCAAAGGCCACGGGTTCCGGCAGGCCCGTATCCGGCACATCGGCCGCCGCCTCGCAATCCTCGATCGCGTCGGCAACGAGCCTGTAGGCGGGCGATGCATGGACGAATTGCTGGCCGAGCTCCTGCACGCCCTGCAGCATGGGCAGCAGGCGCTGGAAGACCAGGATCAGCACCAGCAGGTCGGCCAGCGGCAAGGCGGCCCAGCTTGCCGCCATCCACAGGAAGCCTGCCAGCGCGACGGCGACGAGGCAGTCGAGCAGGAAGCGCGTGTCGGCCTGCAGGCGGTTCGCCGCAAGGCCGGCGCCTTCGGCGCTGCGGGCGGCGTCGGCGAAGGCCCGCACATGCCGGGCTTCCGCGCCATAGGCTTTCGTGAGCTTCAGCGCCTGGAGGAATTCGCTGATCTCGCGGCTGACGCGCATGTTGGCGTCCGACGCCATTTCGCCGAGCCGCCGGCTTTCGGCGAGCTTGTGCCGCATCAGCCAGATCAGGGCCGCGCCGAAGGCGAGGGCGAGCGCGGTGAATCCGGGCGCGATGGCGAAGGCGACCACGAAATGCGCCGCCAGGATGGAGAGGCGCGCCGGCACTTCCAGCAGCAGATGGGTCGCGTACTCGACCCGGTCGATCTCGGTCGAGAACAGGGCGTGGAAGTCGGCCGCCCGCTGGCGCCGCAGGTAGGACCAGGAGGCACGCGCGATGGCGCCGTAAGCCCTGACCCGCAGCGCCACGGCAAAGTCGAAGGAGAGGCGGGCGGTCACCATCTGCAGTGTGCGACCGACCAGCGCGCGAACCAGCACGATGGCCAGGAAGACCAGCAGCAGGCCGGTGAGGGTCCGGGGCAGGAAAGCGAACAGACCCTCCTGCGGTCCGGCATCTGTGGCGCCGAGCGAATTTAGCAGCGGCACGAGCAGGGCGAGGCCCAGCCCGTCGGTGGCCCCCGCGAGCACGATCAGGAAGCTGAGGAAGGCCAGACGTCCCGGTCCGGCCTGTCCGCTGCGCAGGCGCCAGGCCGCCCTCAGATCAGCTAGCATTTCGGTCAGCCAGCATGGGCTGCGATCACATCCATGCCGCAACGTATCAGGAGGATCGATGCCGCGCCTTCTACTCCGCAGCGGCAGCGAAGCGCAGGTCGGGCAGGGGCCGGGCGCGGTCGACCGGTGCGCCGGCG
Organism: uncultured Alphaproteobacteria bacterium; assembly: GCA_903929895.1. GTDB lineage: Bacteria > Pseudomonadota > Alphaproteobacteria > Reyranellales > Reyranellaceae > Reyranella. Next base: position 8,718 of record CAIYWM010000452.1, on the reverse strand, counting down.
TCGAACGTCTTCAGCTCCGGCATCACGGTCCTGGCGAACATCCGCATGTTCCGCGCCGCCTCCTCGTGCGGCATGCCGGCATAGGAGAAGACGCCGACATAGCCGCAATTGTTCGTCTGCTTGTGGATCGCCATGATCTTCTCATGGACCTGCTCGGGCGTGCCGTAGACCTGCAGGTCGGCGAAGAACTCGATGGCCTTCTGGTCGCCATAGACCGCGAGCTTCTCGTTCATCTTGGCGTAGTACTCGTAGCCACGCTGGTTCTTCATGTGCGCGCCGGCGAACTGGTAGTGATCCAGCACCGTGCGGTAGTAGCCGCCGATATACTTCACGGCCATCTCGCGCGCCCGCTCGGCGCTCTCGTCGACGAAGGTCCAGCCGGCCGAGATCGGCTGCGGCGCGTCCGTGCCGTTGATCTCGCGATACAGCGCATTGTACTCGGCGAGCTCCTTCTCGACCTCGCGCCAGGGCTTCTGCGGGATGATCAGCAGGCCGACTCCCAGCCGCGCCATGATCCGCGCGCTCTCTGGCGAGACCGCGGCGGCATAGGTGCGGCCGCGGAAGCTCTTGAACGGCGCGGGGCGGATCTCGACCGGCGGCTGCCGGTAGTGCTTGCCCTCGTGTTCCATGACGCCGGTCTCGAGGCCCTTCAGCAGCGCCTCGCCGTATTCGACGAACAGCTCGCGGCTGTCGCCCATGTCGAGGCGGAAGCCGTCGAACTCGACCTTCCCGGCGCCGCGGCCGAGGCCCAGGATCATGCGGCCGCCGGAAAGATGGTCGAGCATGGAGATCTGTTCGGCGACCCGCACCGGATCGTGCCAGGGCAGCACCACGACCATCGACCCCAGCCGCACGTGCCGGGTCCGGCCGGCCATGTAGGACAGGAACTGCACCACGTCGGGGCACATCGTGTAGTCGGTGAAGTGATGCTCGACCGACCAGATCGAATCGAAGCCCAGCGGCTCGGCCATGTCGGCCAGCGCCAGCTCGTTCAGGTAGATCTGGCGGTCGCTCAGCGCCCGGCCGGTGTTCTGGAAGACTGCAGCCATTCCGACATGCATGGCGTTACCTCCTGCTGGTTGCCGCATGGTAAACGTACGTTCACACGATTGGGAAGTGCCCGCCGATGCTTGATTCCGCCGTATTCCGCCGTCATATCCGCCCCATGCGCATCCTGCTCGCCGCTCTCTCCTCGGTTGCTCTCCTGTCCTTCGGTCCCGTCCAGGTGCAGGCCCAGGCGCCTGCGCTCGCCCAGGCGCCGGCGTCCAACCCGCAGGTTGCCGAGGTGGAACGCTACTTCAACGGCATCCGCACGATGCAGGCCCGCTTCGTGCAGTCCAACCCGGGGGGCACGGTGGTGCAGGGCACGCTCTCGGTCAGCCGGCCCGGCCGCATGCGCTTCGAATACGATCCGCCTTCGCAGCTCAAGATCGTGGCCGACGGCAGCCAGGTGACGATGTGGGACATTGCCAACCGCGACTTCGGCCAATGGCCGATCGGCTGGACCGCCGCTTCGTTCCTGGTCCGCGAGCCGATGGTGTTGCAGGGCGGCGACCTCACGGTCGAGAAGATCGAGCGCACCGACGGCATGCTGCAGCTCACCATGAGCCAGACCCGCAAGCCGAATGAGGGCAAGGTCATCGTGCGCCTCGGCGAAAACCCGATGGTGCTGCGCGGCTGGTCGATCATCGACAACCGCGGTCAGCGGGTCGACGTTGCGCTGAACGGCCTGCAGACCGGCCTGCCGCTCGCCGCTTCGCTGTTCAAGTTCGATGGTCCGGACGCCGGCGCCATTCGGCGCGGCGCCAATTGAGTCTATAGTCCCCGCCGGAACTGGCGTGGGGATCTGAAGACGTGAGTGGACTGACGGTGAGGGCCTCGACCGAGGCCGACGTGGCGCGTTGCGCCGAGATCTACGGACATCATGTGCTGCACGGCACGGCCTCCTTCGAGGTCGATCCGCCCGACCTCGCGGAGATGAGGAAGCGCCGCGCCGCGGTACTCGACCTCGGCTTGCCCTACATCGTGGCCGAGAAGGAAGGACGCCTGCTGGGCTATGCCTATGCCGGCCTCTACCGCACGCGCCCGGCCTACCGCTTCACCGTCGAGAACTCGATCTACATCGACAAGGATGCCGTGGGGCAGGGCGTTGGCAAGGCGCTGCTGGTGCCGCTGATCGACCTCTGCGCCCGCGACGGCCGGCGCCAGATGATCGCGGTGATCGGCGATTCCAAGCACGTGGCCTCGATCAACCTCCACGCTTCCTGCGGCTTCGCGATGGTCGGCACCCTGAAGAGCGTCGGCTTCAAGTTCGGCCGCTGGCTCGACAGCGTCCTCATGGAACGGCCGCTGGGGCCGGGCGATACGAAGCCGCCCGAAACGGGAGAATAGGGGGAAGGATGCCATGCGCCTGATCGACTATTTCGACCGCGGGGCGGATCTTTATCCGGAGCGGCATTGCCTGCATGACGGCACTCGGGGCTGGACCTATCGAGAGGTGCGGGGGCAGACGCATCGCGTCGCCAACGGACTGCTGGCCATGGGGCTCGGGCGCGGTTCGAAGGCGGCCGTCTACAGTCCCAACCATGCGGCGGCCTATGCCTGCCTGCTGGGCATCGTGCGCGCCGGCGTCACCTGGGCGCCGGTCAACGCGCGCAATGCGCTCGAGGAGAACCTCTACATCCTGAACAACACCGACGTGGAGGTGCTGTTCTACCATTCGAGCTTCGAGGGCTACCTCGCGCGCATCCGCGAGGCCTGCCCGCGCATCACCGGCTTCGTCTGCATCGACACGCCGTCCTTCGAGGCATGGCTGGCGGCGCAGAAGGAAGAAGCGCCGGACCTGCCCGACGCGCCGGACGACGTCGCCTTCCTCGCCAGTTCGGGCGGCACCACCGGGCGGCCCAAGGGCGTGCAGATCACCAACCGCAACATCGAGACGATGAACTCGATCTTCTGGGCCTGCATGCCGGTGAAGTCGCCGCCGGTGCATCTGATGGTGGCGCCGATGACGCACGCGGCGGGCGTCTGTTCGTTCCCGCTGCTGCCGTTCGGTGGCACCAACATCTTCATGGGCACGGCCGATCCCGGCGGCATTCTGGCCGCAATCGAGAAGCACAAGGTGACGCATGTCTACATGCCGCCGACCCTGATCTACATGCTTCTCGCTCACCCCGACGTGGGCAAATACGACTACAGTTCGCTGCAGCATCTCGTCTATGCCTCGGCGCCGATGTCGGTCGACAAGCTGGTCGAGGCCGTGAAGGTGTTCGGCCCGGTGCTGACCCAGACCTACGGCCAGGCCGAGGCCTGCATGATCTGCACCTTCTTCTCGCCGGAAGACCACGTGACGGCGCTGGAGAGCAACAACCGCCACCGGCTCGCGAGCTGCGGCAAGGTCTCGCCGCTGGTGCGGCTCGAGGTCATGGACGACCACGGCAAGCTGCTGCCGCGTGGGGAACGTGGCGAGATCGTCGTGCGCGGCGGCCTCGTCATGAAGGGCTACTACAATAACGTCGAAGCCACGGCCGAGGCCTCCGCGTTCGGCTGGCATCATACCGGCGACATTGGCGTCATCGACGAGGACGGGTTCGTCTACATCGTCGATCGCAAGAAGGACATGATCATCTCCGGCGGCTTCAACGTCTTCCCCGGCGAGGTCGAGCAGGTCCTGTGGAGCCATCCCGCCGTGCAGGATTGCGCGGTGATCGGCATTCCCGACGAGAAGTGGGGCGAGGCGGTTAAGGCCGTAGTCGAGCTGAAGCCCGGCATGACGGTGGAAGCCGACGCGCTGATCCAGCTCGCCAAGGAGAAGCTGGGCGGCGTCAAGGCGCCGAAGTCGGTCGACTTCGTCGACACGCTGCCGCGCAGCCCCGTCGGCAAGGTGCTGAAGAAGACGCTGCGCGAACCGTATTGGGTCGGCCACGAGCGGAAGATCTGATGCGCGACTGGCTGCGGCGCCTCCCGCCCAACGTGCAGGGGGCGCTGTGGCTGGTGAGCGGCGGCTTCATCTTCACCTCGACAGGCGTGATGATCCGCCTGCTCTCCGAACAGATCGAGAGTGTCCAGACCGCGTTCTTCCGCGCGATCCTCTCGGTGATCATGCTGTTGCCGCTGATGATGACGGGCCGGGTGAAGCCCTGGCTCAGCAAGCGCATCAAGGGCCACTTCTGGCGCACCTTCATGGGCACTACTTCGATGGTGCTGGGCTTCTACGCCATCTCGATGCTGCCGCTGGCCGATGCGACGGCCATCGCCTTCTCGCAGCCACTCTTTTCCGTCGTGGTCGCGGCCGTCATTGCCAAGGAGAAGGTCCGCTGGCGGCGCTGGACCGCGACCGTCGTGGGCTTCATCGGCGTGCTGGTGATGGTGCGGCCGGGCGAGGGCAGCCTGCAGCTCGGCGCGCTGGTGGCGTTGGCCAACGCCGCCTGCGTCGCCATCTCGATCCTGCTGGTGAAGCGGCTCTCGGATTCGGAATCGCCGCTCATGATCCTGACACAGTTCGCGATCTTCTCGACCCTGCTGCTGGCGCCGCCGGCGCTGTGGGTCTGGCGCTGGCCCGACCTGTTCGGCTGGGTGCTGGCGATCGGCATCGCGTCGACCGCCACGGTCGGTCAGTATTTCTGGGTGCAGGCCTTCAAGGCCGGCGAGATGTCGGCCATCGCGCCGTTCGAGTACATGCGCCTGCCCTTCGCGGTGTTCATGGGCTGGCTGATGTGGAACGAGATGCCGGTCGTCTGGACCTATGTCGGCGCCGCCATCGTCATCGCCTCGGCGCTCTACATCGCCCATCGCGAGCATGTGGTGGCGCGCGAGCGGCGGCGCGCCGCTGCCGCTGCGGTCAGCCCGCCGCCGAAGCCCCCGGTTGGGCCTGGGTCTGGCCCTGCTCCTTGAGCAGCCAGGCCCGTGCCCGGGCGCGGTGGTCTTCGGTGATGTGCATGCGGGCGGCGGTGAAGGCCGCGAGCATGATCGCGGCATCGTCGGTGAAGCCCAGTCCCAGCAGCAGGTCGGGAATGGCGTCGAACGGCAGGACGAAATAGGCCAGTGCCCCGAACAGGGTCGCGCGGATCGGCAGCGGCGTCGCCTTGTCGGAGGCGCAGTAGAAGGCAGCGACCGCATCCTCGGTGAAGGGCACGCGACCCAGGTTACGGCGCGCCTTCTGCCAGAAGTTCCGGCGGACGGTAGTTTCGTTGCGGGCCAGGTCGGATGTGTCGCTCATGCCGGGAAAGGTTGGGTCGGCCGGCCCGCTTGGCAAGGGGGATGGAAATGCTAAAAGCGCCCAACCACGGAGGACACGGATGAACGTCAAGGGTCAGGCCGCCATCGTCACGGGCGGCGCGTCGGGTTTGGGCGGCGCGACGGCGTCGGCACTGGCGGCCGCGGGCGCCAAGGTCGCCATCTTCGACCTGCAGGACGAGCTGGGCGAGCAGAAGGCCAAGGAAATCGGCGGTCTCTTCGTCAAGACGAACGTCGCCGACGCCGCCAGCGTCGAGGCCTCCGTGAAGACGGTCGTCGAGAAGCTGGGCACGCCGCGCGTCGTCGTGAACTGCGCCGGCATCGGCCGGTCCGGCCGCACCATCTCCAAGTCCGGTCCGCACGATCTGGCGATGTTCAGCCAGGTCATCCAGGTCAATCTGATCGGCACCTTCAACGTGATCCGCATCGCGGCCTATGCCATGAGCCAGTCGGAGCCGCTGGACGGCGGCGAGCGTGGCGTTATCGTCAACACCGCGTCGGTCGCGGCCTTCGACGGCCAGATCGGCCAGGCGGCCTACTCGGCCTCGAAGGGCGGCGTCGTCGGCATGACCCTGCCGATCGCGCGCGACCTGGCGAGCCTCGGCGTCCGCGTCTGCACCATCGCGCCGGGCCTGTTCCTCACACCGATGATGATGAGCCTGCCGGCGGAAGCGCAGAAGAGCCTCGGCGCCCAGGTGCCGTTCCCCTCGCGCCTCGGCGATCCCAAGGAGTATGCCCAGCTCGCCATGAGCATCGTCGAGAACCCCATGCTGAACGGCGAGACGATCCGTCTCGACGGCGCCATCCGCATGGCGCCGAAGTAACCGGCCCGGAGGGCGTTCCGATGCGGTTTCCGACGTTGCTGACGACGGCGGTCGTATTGGCCGCCGTCGCCCACCCGGCGATGGCCGAGCCGCGCTGGCTCGCCTGCAGGGTCACCGACCAGGGCGGGCAGGTGCGCAATTTCAGTGTCGTGTTCGACGATCGGCGCAACACGGTCGGAGTCTGGGACGGAATCTCGATGGCCGAGGGCACCAGCGTGGTCATCACGTTCCAGGCGCTGCGGGCGACCTTTCCCAATTTCTCGATGACGTACAATCGCAACGACGGCGCCTTCTCGATGACGCCGCTCGGGGCCAACTATGGCGGCCTGCTGCACGGCGAATGCCGCCGCAGTCCGCCGCCGCCCGGCGTTCCGGCCGGGCAGCGTTAGCGACGCTTCGTCAGTAGCCGAGATCGGCCGGCTGCTCGCAGCGCAGGTCGGCGACACTGTTCTCCGTCGCCTGGCGGCCCGGCGTCGTCTGGCCGTTGCAGGTGTAGCGGATGCGCAGCGTCTTGGTGAGACGATCGGGCATGCCGAAGATATAGGCCATCGCCGGCACCTGGCAGCGGGTCGGGCCCTCACCACAGATGTCGCGGACCTGCTGGGTGACGTCGATGGTCGAGGACGGGCCGCCCCACGAGGCTTCGAGGATATCGATCCGACGCGGCACGATGGGCGCCTGGCCGACGCAGGCCATGCGGACCTTGAAGGTCGGCGGTGCGACCTCGGCCAGCACGAAGTTCTGGGGCTGGCAGGTCCAGATCACGGTGAGCTTCTTGGCCAGGTCCGCGCGACTGTCGTTGAAGGCGGGGCCATTGGCGAACACGTCGCAGGGATAGCCGCCCGGGCAGGTGACCATGCTGGTCACATCGGCGCCGGGTCCCGCCTGTGGCAGGCCCCAGTAGGCGCGCTTGATCTGCGCCGTCGATTGCACCACCACCCGCGAGCCTTGGCTGCATGCCACGGCCGTGCCGATGACGGCCAATGCCAGAAGAAGTAGACGACCCCAAGCCATGAAACCCCCGGTCTAAAACTGCACTGCCAGTCCCAATTTCCCGTCGGGAAACTAACGTCCGGCCGCGGTCGCGGCAATCGGCCATGCTTGACACTATTTGCACTCTCTTTAAAAGCAATGGCGATGGGGATTGCGATCTCCCCACGAGGCGACAGCCGAAGCATCGCGTCCTGCTCCACAAACCAAGGACGCCGACATGACTTCGCCCAACGCAATTTCTCCCGATAAACTCGCCCGCCTCATCGGACGCCCTGATACGCCCATATTGATAGACGTCTGTACCGAGGAGGACTTCGCCGCCAACCCGCACCTCGTGCCTGGTGCGGTGCGTCGTCCCTGGGCTGAGGTGCCCGTGTGGGGGCCGGCCTTGGTCGCCGCCCGGCGGCCCGCCGTGGTGGTCTGTAAGAAAGGCCTGAAACTCAGCCAGGGCGTCGCCGCATGGTTGCGCCACGAAGGTGTGCCGGCCGACGTGCTGGAGGGCGGGATCCTCGCCTGGCAGGCGGCCCGGCTGCCGACGGTGCCGGTCGAACGCCTGCCGCGGCGAGACTCCAGCGGCCGCACTGTCTGGGTGACCCGCAGCCGACCCAAGATCGACCGCATCGCCTGTCCCTGGCTGATCCGCCGCTTCGTCGATCCACAGGCGGTTTTCCTCTTTGTGGCGCCGGCGGATGTGCTCGAGGTCGCCGACCGCTTCGGCGCCACACCGTTCGACGTCGACCACCCGGACGTGCACTGGAGCCATCGCGGCGAGCGTTGCACCTTCGATCTCATGGTCGAGGAGTTCGGCCTGGAGACCCCGCCCCTCAAGCGCCTGGCCCCGATCGTGCGCGGCGCCGACACCGGCCGCCCCGAACTCGCCCCCGAATCGGCGGGCCTGCTGGCCGCCTCGCTCGGCCTGTCGCGCATGCATGCCGACGACCTGGCGCAACTCGAAGCGGGGCTCGCCCTCTACGATGCCTTCTATCGCTGGTGCCGCGACGCCGTCGACGAGGCGCACGACTGGCCGCCGACCGCGAGGAAATCATGAGTGAGCCGAAAGCGCACGGCGTCTCGTTTGGCGAGGCGATGAAGGTCTGGGCACGCGTTGCGGCCCTTTCCTTCGGCGGCCCCGCCGGCCAGATCGCGGTGATGCATCGCATCATCGTCGAGGAGAAGAAGTGGATCGGCGAGCAGCGATTCCTGCAGGTGCTGAACTACTGCACCCTGCTGCCCGGTCCCGAGGCGCAGCAGCTGGCGACCTACATCGGCTGGCTGATGCACCGCACGGCGGGCGGCCTGCTGGCCGGGACGCTGTTCGTGCTGCCCGGCCTCGTGGCCATCATGGCGCTGTCGTGGGTCTACGTGCTGCTGGGCAAGGTCACCCTGGTGCAGGGCCTGTTCTTCGGGCTGAAAGCCGCCGTGCTGGTCATCGTGATCGAGGCGGTGCTGCGGGTGGGGCGGCGGGCGCTGCGCAACAACGCGATGCGCCTGCTGGCGGCCGCGGCCTTCGTCGCGATCTTCTTCTACGGCGTGCCGTTTCCGCTGATCGTCGTCGCGGCGGGGCTGATCGGCTTCACCGCCACGAAGCTCGGCCGGTCCGAATTCCAGGCCGGTGGCCACGGCGCAGGCGGCCTTGCCGGGTTGGGTGATGCGCAATCGTTGCTGG
>CAIYWM010000451.1 GCA_903929895.1 uncultured Alphaproteobacteria bacterium | reverse complement strand
TCGTTTCCCGGGCCAGGCGGTCACCTTCCCCCACCAGCCACGTGAAGTATCCGCCGGCCGCCACGGCAGCGATCAAAGCCGCTGTACGTGCGCGTTTCCAGATGTTCGTTCGGGTCGGCGAGCTGGCCGGCGGCCCCTCCGCGGCCATGACCGGCAAGGGTCGTGCGGACCGCAGTATCAAGGTTACGTCGTTGTCGCCCGCCACCGTCTTGCCGAGAACCGTCCGCCAGACGGCAATCGTTTGCGGTCGTTCACCCGCCTTCACGGCCAGGCCGGCGTCGATCCCCCGAAACAGGCCAAGGCTGAACCCGGGGGGCCGGAGGTGCACCAGGGGCTCGTAGCGGTCCGCAACCATGCGGTCGAAGACGTTGGGAGGCGGTCGGCCGCCAATGGCGCGATAGAGTGTGGCCGATAGTGCGTAGATGTCGGTCCATGGTCCCTGTCGCGCAGAGGTCACCTGCTCTGCCGCCGCGTAGCCGGGGGTGAAAACCGCAGTCAGCACGGCACTGCGGTCGGCGATCGCCGCGCGTGACGCTCCAAAGTCGATCAGGGTGGGATCGCCCTCCTCATCGACGAGGATGTTCGCCGGCTTGATATCCCGGTGCAGGAATCCATGCGCATGAACCCGGGCCAGTCCGTCGAGCAGCGGCCACAGCAAGCGCTCTATCGCGGCCGGAGAAAGAGGACCGGCGCGATTCAACCGATGTTCCAGCGTCTCGCCATGAACCAGCTCCATGACGATGTAGGCCGTGCCATTGACCTCAAGGAAATCGAAGACCCGCACGATCGCCGGCGATTTCTGCAGGCGCGCCAAGGTGCGCCCCTCCTCGACGAAGCGCATGCGCCCCCAACTGAAATCGTCCGCTTCCGCCGGCGAGCGCGGCAATACCGTCGTGCCATCCTGGCGGACGGCGAGGGCCGCTGGGAGATACTCCTTGAGAGCGACCTCTCGTCCGAGCTGCCGGTCGAGCGCGCGATAGGTTATGCCGAAACCGCCATGGCCGAGGACACCCAGCACTTCGTAACGGCCGACTATCTGGCCCGTCCGGAGCGCTACGAAGTCGGCCCCCGCTGGCGTATCTGGCGGCTCGTCCATGCGGCGCACTATGCGCCATTGCTTCTACCGCGACGAGTGTCCACTGATCCCGTGGTCACGAAGAATCAACCGCCTCGGCGGCCGAGGCTCCCCCGCATAGACCCACCGGTCGCGCGCAACTCGAGCGTGACGGCGCCACCGGCCGCCCTGCCTGTCGCGGTGAAGGCACCCACGGAACAGTCCTGGCCCTCGTACAGGCGGCCGCCACCGTAAATGTCACCATTCGATGACACCGTGAGCGAGAGGGAGGAATTGCCACAGCCCGGCTGGGTGATGCGTCCGATCAGAAGCCTGCCGGCGATGCTCAGCTCTGCGGTCACGACGCCGGACGCCTGGCCGAAGCCGCTGCTCGACATGCCGCCGCCATAGACGCCGTCATAGGCGCCGGCCTGTCTGGAGTTCGGGGGCGACGACGCCGACGGCGTAGAGGGGCGAGCCGCGGCTGGGGCCGGCGCCTCGCGCAGCAGCGCCGGCACCTGAGCCGCCGTGAGATAGCCCGTCGCCGTTTGGCCTTTGGCCCTCTGCCACGCCGCGATCATCTCGCGCGAGCGCTGGCCGAATGTGCCGTCCGAGCCGCGCGTGTCGTAGCCCAGGGCGGTGAGGATCACCTGAATGCGCTGGCGATCGGCCGTGATGAGTTTGAGCGCCTCTTCACCCTCCCGCGCGGCCTCGACAGAATCGGCCGTGCTCTCGGACACGGCCGCCTCTGCAGCCGGCGTACTTTCGGTCGTCTGCGCCTGTTGCTTGCGTGGTTGCGTCAGGTAATGGGCGCCTGCCGCCAGCGCCAGCAACATGGCACCGGCGCCGAGCAGCACAGGCTTCGTGCGCGACCAGGTCTTCGGCCCAACGGCAAGAGCTGACGGTTCGCTGGGAGGCGTCGGGGGTGTTGGCGGGGTTGGTGGTGTGGGTGGTGTGGGC
>CAIYWM010000450.1 GCA_903929895.1 uncultured Alphaproteobacteria bacterium | reverse complement strand
GGTAGCCGAAGGTGCCCTTGTCCCTCACCTCGGTCGCCGCATCGATCAGACCCGTCATTGCGGCGCGGTAGAGCGAGGTGGCCAGGCTGATCCGCTTCACGCCGGCGGCCTCGAGCTCGGCCTTGCTGAAGGACTTGCCCTTGATGCCGACCATGAAGTTGAAGGGCTTGCGGAGCGCGCCGCAGACTTTCTTGACCGACGCCAGGTCGGGCAGGCCGGGCGCGAACAGGACATCGGCGCCCGCGGCCTCGTAGGCCTGCAGGCGCTTGATCACGTCGCCCAAGTCCGGCTTGCCGCGCAGGAATCCCTCGGCACGCGCCGAGAGGACGAAGGGTACCGGCAGCGAACGCGCCGCATCGACCGCCGCCTTGATGCGGGCCGTGGCGGTTTCGATATCGAACAGCGGCTGGTCCGGGTTGCCGGTCGCGTCCTCGATCGAACCGCCGACCAGCCCGACGCCCACCGCCTGACGGATCGTCTCGGCTGCATCCTCGGGGGAATCGCCGAAGCCCTTCTCGAGATCGGCTGCTACCGGCAGGTCCGTCGCGTTCACGATCAGCCGCGCATTGGCCAGCGCCTCGTCACGCGACACCCTTCCATCACGCTTGCCCAGCACGCCCGCCTTCGCGCCGCTCGAACTCGCCAGCGCCTCGAAGCCAAGACCGGCCAGCACCCGGGCCGAGCCGGCATCCCACGGATTGGCGATGACGAAGGCCCCCGGCCTCTCATGGAGCGCCCGGAACTTGCGGGCCTTCTCGGCCTGGCTGACACTCATGAAACTCTTCCCCCAATTCGAATGACCCGGCGGAGTTTGTCTCGCCCGCCCTCTTCCGGACAATCGAGATTATTTCAACGCCGCCGCCTGCCTCGCCGCGACGGCCCGGCGCCACCGCGTATAGGGCAGCGTGATCGCCACCGAGATGGCGATGTAGATCGAGATCACGACGGCAACGCGTCCCCCGGGGAGAGCCGTCGCGACGACTACCGCGACGCCGATATGGCGGGTGGCGCATGCGACGGCGAGCGCCGAACGGTTTTCCTCGTTCGGTCCGCCGACCAGGTGGCCGATGACCAGGGCCATCAGGATCAGGAGCGCGAGAGCCGCGACACCCTGCCATTTGACCTCGAGAACCACATGCCAGTTCACGGCCAACAGCACGAGCGCCGCCAGCGTCATGGCCAGTCCCGCCAGGCCGACCACCCGCCCGCCGGTCCAGGCCGCCAGCTTCGGAAAGAATCGGCGCACCGCCATGCCCGCCAGCAGCGGCAGGAAAAACGACTCGCCCAGGACAAGCGCCGTCCTCTCCGGCGCGAGTTGCGGCAGTCGAGGGAACAGCGGGCCGAGCATCTCGAGCCACAGCGGCACGAGGATCACGGCCAGGACCGACGAGACCACAACCAGGCTGAAGGTGTATGCCCCGTCACCGATGCCCAGCAGCTTGCGCGGGAGCAGCGGCGCCCCGGATGAGACCGCGAGCACCAGCAGACCGGCTTCCGCCCCCGGCGGCAGCGGCAGCAGAATGACCAGCCCGACGGCTGCCAGCGGCACCAGCACGTACATGGCCAGCAGGGAGCGCAGTAGCAGCGCGGGATGCCGGAATAGGCGGACCGCATCGTGCAGCGACGAATCGAGGCCGATCCCGAAGATGATGATCGTGACGGTGATCTTGAGGAGAACGAGAAGTGCGACGGTCATGGTGGAAGCTATCGCATGGTCAGCGAATCATCAGCCCCACAATGCTCCACAGGACATCCGCTCGCGCTGGGTGCGAGCGGAGACCGGTCACCGGCCAGGTTGTGAGCCGGATGACACGACCAATGCACCAATTCTTGTTGCAGCGACACTGCCGAAGCAGGCAAATGGTTCATGATCGCGCCGAGTTTGCCGCAAGAGCAGACTGCATCGACGGACCGCGGTCTCGGGGGAGACAATTTCATGCAGCGTCGTAGCCTGATGACCGCCCTTGCCGCCACGCTCCTGGCCGGCGTTTCGCGAGTC
>CAIYWM010000449.1 GCA_903929895.1 uncultured Alphaproteobacteria bacterium | reverse complement strand
GCTGCTCTCCTCTATAAGTGGGCCCTTGGGGCACCTCGCAGTGACCCCGCATTAGTTCCCTCTTGGAGAGCAGCCACTCAAGCCGCCCTTCATCCGCAATCACACCACCTCAGGACGACTGATTGCGGAGCCGCGAGAAAGGCCGCAGCCGGCCCGGCGCGAAATGCCTCAGCGGGACGTGACCCGTCGTGCCGTCGAGGATCAGCTCGGCCATCGCCTCGCCGGTCGCGGGCGCGTTGAGCATGCCCCAGACGCTGTGGCCGGTCGCGACCCAGGCGTTGGCAATGCCCGGCACGGCGCCGATCAGCGGGAGCCCGTCCTCGGTGACGGGGCGGAAGCAGGCCTGCCGCGCGACGATGGGCGCGGCGGCGAGGGCAGGTGACACGGCGCGGCACAGCGCCTCCAGCCGTTCATGCGCGCCGTCGTCGCCTGCGATGTCGGCCGGATCGACCGGCAGCGACGCGGTGCTCGAAACCGCGCACGCCCAGACCGTGCCATCGGCGCGCGCGAAGATCTCCGGCGTCAAAGCCTCGCCGCTCGCCTCCTCGTATTCTAGGAACAGCGCTTCGGCCGGCACCGCATCGCCGGTGCGGAAGACGAGACTATGGCCCTTGAAGCCGTACACAGCGGGCAGCGGCAGCCAGCGCGAGGCGAGGATCGACCACGGCCCCATCGCGATCACCACGCCGTCGCCCTTGACGGTCTCGCCGCTTTCGAGCGTGACGCCGCCGATCGCGCCGGACGCGCTCTTCATCAATTTCGTGACGGTTCCGTGACGCAGTTCGGCGCCGTTCGCCTCAGCGGCTCGCATCAACCCGGTGGTGAAGGCACGGGGCTCGACCAGGGCCGTCGTCTGTGGCGAGCCGATCTGGCCCGTCAGGGTCACGTCGGAGGATAGCCACGGCCGCGGGGCAGTCCCGTGCTCGCGCCCGCCCTCCGCGGCGTGTCCGGCAAAGGTCGTGAGCCTTCTGTAGCCCCACGGATTGCCGAGCTCTCCGGCGAGGCTCGCATGCAGGGCGAAGCTGCGCCGTGCCAGCCGGTCCAGCGCCGTGCCACGGCACCAGTCGAGCGCCAGGAAGCCGCCCGACTTGCCGGAGGCCGCGCCGCCGACCTCGTGGCGCTCGACCACGACCGGGCGCGCGCCACGCCGGCTCAGGAAATAGGCGATGGCCGCGCCGATCGCGCCGCCGCCGCAGATGACGATCCGCTTTTCGCTGTTCATGCCCGTTCAACCGTAGGCGCCACTGGAGGCTGCGTCGCTCGTGCAATATGTTTCGGTAAGCTTCAGGGGGGAAACGTACATGAACTGGAAATCGTGGGGACTCGCCGTCGTGGCCGGCATCGCCGGCTGGCTGTCGCTCGCGGCCGGAGCCTCGGCCCAGGCGCCGGTGGGGCAGAAGCCGATCAAGGTCGCGGCGGTCGATTTCGTGCCGGCCTGGGGCGATCTGGACGGCAACGTCGCGCGTCTTGCCAAGGCGGCCGAAGAGGTGGCCAAGCAGGACGTCAACTACGCAGTGTTCCCGGAGACGGCGGTCAGCGGCTACCTGTTCAGCGGACCGAAGCAGCTCGCGCCCTTCCTCGATACGATTCCCGGCAAGACGACGGCGGCGCTCCTGCCCGTGCTCCAGCGCACCGGCATGTATATGAGCGTCGGCATCGCCGAGCGCGATGCCGCGACTGGCCTCGCCTACAACACGGCGGTGCTGCTGGGGCCGAACGGCATCATCGGCAAGTACCGCAAGAACGGGCTGAACCCGCAGGACCAGAAGGTGTTCGCGCCGGGCACGACCGGCGTCGAGGTGTTCGAGACCCCGATCGGCCGCATCGCGCTGCTCATCTGCTACGACGACACCTACTGGCAATATGGTCGTCTCGCGGCGCTGCGCGGCGCTCAGATCATCGCCTGGCATTCGGTGTCGGATCGCGTGATGCCGGGCACGCCGCCCGCCCAGGCGACCGGCAACCACTCGACCGTGTCCAACGTCCAGTACCTGAGCGCGCAGAACGGCGTGTGGGTGGTCGGCGCCACGCGCAGCGGCGTCGAGACCAACCCGATCACCGGCGGCAAGCTCTACTACAATGGCGGCTCAAGCCTCTGGTCGCCGAAGGGCGAGAAGCTGGTGCAGGCGCCAGTGGTGCCGCCGGAAACTCTCGCGCCCGGCCTCGCCGGCGTGTTCGCGACCACCATCGTCCCGGCCGAAGCCGATGCCGAGCGCACCACCCAGCTCGCGCGCCGCCGTCCCGATCTCTACCTGCCGCTGCTGGCGCTGCATCGCAGTCCGACCGACGGCAACGCCACGACGTCTGTGCGTTCCGTCGCGCTGTCGGCTGCTCAGTGGCCGGACGGGCCGTCGCTGCTGTCGTCAGCGCGTCCCGAAGCGGGCGAGTTGCTGGTCCTGCCAGAACTCTCTGCGTTGCCTTCGGGTCAGTCAGCAGCCGACATCAAGGCGAAGGCCGAGGCGCGCGACGGCGCTTTCGAGCAGGCTCTCTCGGCGGCGGCCAGGGCCGGCAGCGGCTTCGTGGTCGGCTCCTATCCCGAGCGCGACGGCGACAAGGTCTATCATACGGTCGTGCTGGCCGGGCCCACGGGAACGGTGCTCGGCCGCTATCGCGCCACGCACCTGTCCGCCGCGACCGCGGCCTGGGCGAGCGCGGGCGAGGAGCCGGTCGTGATCGACACGCCGCTCGGCCGCATCGGCCTCGCGACCGGTGAGGAGCTGCGCGTGCCGGAACTCGGCGGTCTCTACGGCGCGCTGCGCGCCGACATCCTCGCCGCGCCGGCGGGCCGGCCGGAGCCGCTCAAGGTGCAGATCGATGCCAGGCTCTTCGCCGTCAACGATCCGCCGACCGGACGCGCCGATTTCTTCCCCTATGCCTCGGCCAAGCAGAACCAGCTCTGGCTGGTGAGCGGTGGGCGGCGCGTCGGCAATGCGACGGCCGCCGGCATCTACGGGCCGGAACCGGTGGTCGACACGCCGACCCTGACGGCGGCCGCTGGCGAGAGCGTCCTGCGCTATCGCACGCGCGTGCCAGCGCCGGGCACCTGGATCAACCAGCAGCAGCTCATCGCCGGGCAGCAATCGCTGCTGTTCGTGCCGCTGGTGATGAAGGACGACAGCGACTGCCTGAAGCAGTGGCGGAGCCAGGGGACTGGCGCACCGCCCTGCCGCTGAGCGCTCCACCGCTGGGAGAACGGCCGGGCTTGCCGCCCGGCCGCTCCCGACGGCACCATGCTCCCGGATCGCAGCGGGGGCATGGACCATGGACGACTATTACGATCTCGGCGCCTACAAGCGCAGCGTCACCACCTCGTCGCCGCAGACGCAGCTCTGGTTCGATCGCGGACTGAACTGGCTCTACGGCTTCAACCATGCCGAAGCGATTAAGTGCTTCGAGAAGGCGCTGGAGACCGATCCCGACTGCGCCATGGCGCATTGGGGCATCTCCTACGCCGCCGGGCCGAACTACAATCTCCCGTGGCACCGCTACGATCCGGCCGGCAAGAAGCGCGCGCTCGAAGCCTCTTATGACGCGATGCAGCGCGCACTGGCCGCCGCGCCCAACGCCTCACCGGTCGAGCAGGCGCTGATCCGCGCGCTACCGGCGCGCTACCCGCAACGTGAGGTGATCGAGGACCAGACCACCTGGGACAAGGCGTTCACCGTCGAGATGTGCAAGCTGTTCCGCGCTCATCCGCACGATCTCGACCTGCGTTCGGTCTATGCCGAGGCGATCATGAACGAGACGCCGTGGCAGATGTGGGACCTCAAGACCGGCCAGCCGACGCCGGGTGCCGGCACGGAGGAGGCGGTCGAGGTGCTGGAAAGCGCGTTCCGCGACATGCCGGCGAGCTGGGACCATCCCGGCCTGCTGCACCTCTATGTCCACCTGATGGAGATGTCGCCGTTCCCGCAGCGCGCGCTGCGCGCCGGCGACCGGCTGCGCGACCTCGTGCCGGACTCCGGCCATCTCGTGCACATGCCGACCCATATCGACGTGCTGTGCGGCAACTACCGGGACGTCGTCGTCTACAACCAGAAGGCCGTCGTGGTCGACCGCAAGTACCTGGCGCGCGAGGGCGCCCTCAACGTCTATTCGATGTATCGCAGCCACGACCATCACTTCATCGTCTACGGCGCCATGTTCCTCGGCCAGTACACGCCGGCCATCACCGCGGCGCAGGAACTGATCGACACCACGCCGGAGGAGCTGCTGCGCATCCCGTCGCCGCCGATGGCCGATTTCGTCGAGGGCTATCTTTCGATGAAGCAGCACGTGCTGGTGCGTTTCGGCAAGTGGCGCGAGATCATCGCGCAGGAGCTGCCGAAGGACCCCGACCTTTATTGCTCGACCACGGCGATGACGCTCTACGCCAAGGGCGTGGCGCATTCGGTGCTGGGCGAGATCGAGAAGGCCGAGCAGGCGCGCTCGGCCTTTCGCGCCGCCAAGGCGCGCGTGCCCGAGAGCCGGCGGCTGCACAACAACACGATGGTCGACCTGCTGGCCATCGCCGAGGAGATGCTGACCGGCGAACTGGAATACCGCCGCGGCAACTTCGATCTCGCCTTCGCCCATCTGCGCCGCGCCGTCGAGCTCGACGATTCGCTGCCCTACGACGAGCCCTGGGGCTGGATGCAGCCGACCCGCCATGCGCTGGGCGCGCTGCTGCTGGAGCAGGGCCATCTCGCCGAGGCTGAAGCCGTCTATCGCGCGGATCTCGGCTTCGACGGCAAGACCAACCGCGCCTGCTGGCATCCCGAAAACGTCTGGAGCCTGCACGGCCTGCATGAATGCCTGGCGCGGCGGGGCGAGACGGTCGAGGCGCCCTTGATCAAGGCGCGGCTGGATCTGGCCTCTGCGCGGACCGAGATGCCGGTGCGGGCGTCTTGCCTTTGCCGGCGGGAAGCGGCGTAGCAGGCTGTTGGAATAGGCTTTTCAGAAGTGCCGGCGAGCAACATTGTTGCGCCGACGGTCGCCCAGGCCTGGGATTCAGGGGGTGCGACATTGTTTTCATTTATTTCGGTTATTTCGGTTATTTCGTTTGTTTCCTAGGACTCCGACTTTTCCAACGCCTTGTCACCGCTTCGCGGGTGGCAGCACCCTCTGGATCATCGCGAACAGGAACGCCGTCGTCAGGCCGAACAGCAGCACGCCGTTCACCGCTTCCAGCCCGCCCAGCATCTTCCACTGGTGGGCGAGGTGGATGCTGGTGTCGCCGTAGGTGGTCAGCGCGCCCAGCGAATAGAGCATGGCGGAGCGGTTGTCGGGGATGGCGTCCAGGTAGCGGAAGGCCAGTGCCCAGATGCCGCCTTCGAGGATGTGCAGGGTCGTCACCAGAGTCACCGCCATCGCCATCACCAGGGAGAAGGTGAGGGTGACGTGGCGGCCGCGGTCCCGCATCGTGTCGAGCACCCGGTCGACCCGGGCGGTGAAGACCGCCAGGCACAGGATGTGGATGACGCAGGTGAGCGCGATCAGCGGCACGCCCCACGCCCAGTCGTGTCCCCACTGGACTTCGTCGAGCGGGTTCATGCGGTGCCGCCGTTCCTGCGCCCGCCGGCCTAGCGGACCAGCGGCTTGTACTTGATGCGGTGCGGCTGGTCGGCGTCGGTGCCGAGGCGGCGATGCCGGTCGAGTTCGTAATCCTGGTAGTTGCCCTCGAACCACTCGACATGGCTGTCGCCTTCGAAGGCCAGCATGTGGGTGGCTGTGCGGTCGAGGAACCAGCGATCATGCGAGATCACGACGGCGCAGCCGGCGAACTCGACCAGCGCCTCTTCGAGCGCGCGCAGCGTGTCGACGTCGAGGTCGTTGGTCGGCTCGTCGAGCAGCAGCACGTTGGCGCCGCTCTTCAGCATCTTGGCGAGGTTGACGCGGTTGCGTTCGCCGCCCGAGAGCTGGCCGACCTTCTTCTGCTGGTCGGCGCCCTTGAAGTTGAACGAGCCGCAATAGGCGCGGCTGGACACTTCCTTGGTGCCGAGCTTGATGATGTCGAGGCCGCCCGAAAGCTCCTCCCACACGCTCTTGTTGGGATCGAGCGTCTCGCGGCTCTGGTCGACGTAACCGAGCTTGACCGTCGGGCCGACCGAGAAGGTGCCGGTGTCGGGCTTGTCGAGGCCGGTGATCATCTTGAACAGCGTGGTCTTGCCGGCGCCGTTGGGGCCGATGACGCCCACGATGCCGCCGGGCGGCAGGTTGAAGGTGAGGTTGTCGATCAG
>CAIYWM010000448.1 GCA_903929895.1 uncultured Alphaproteobacteria bacterium | reverse complement strand
GTTGCCATCGTCGTGCAGGCCCGCCTCTCCGACTTCGACCGCGCGCTGGAAGAGGCGGCGATGGATCTCGGCGCCACGCCGTGGGTGACCTTCCGCACGATCACCCTGCCTCTGATCGCCCCGGCCGTCGGCTCGGGCTGGCTGCTCGCCTTCACATTATCGTTGGACGATCTGATCCTGACCCAGTTCGTCGCCGGGGCGCAGTCGCAGACCCTGCCGATGCGCGTCTATTCCAGCGTCCGGCTGGGTGTCGACCCGCAGATCAACGTGCTCGCCACCCTCGTCGTCACGGTCGCGGCCTGTGCCCTCATCCTGTCCGGCTGGCTGACACGGCGCAAAGTTTGAGCTAAGAAACCCGCCTCAGGGAGGAAAAAATGCTTCGTTCCGGAACGTCCAAGCCGTCTCGCCGTACTGTGCTGAAGGGGGTCGGTATGGCCACTGTCGGTGCTTCGTTGGGGGCTTCCTTGCCGATGGGCAGCGCCGCCCAGGCGCAGGGTGCGCCGGCGGCCGCCAAGGGACCGAAGCTGCTGGAAATGGACGGCAAGGCCAAGCTGGCGGTTCTGGGCGACAAGCCCCTGGTCGCCGAGACACAGGCCGAGCTGCTCGACGACAACGTCACGCCGACCAACAAGCTGTTCATCCGCAACAACGGACAGGTGCCCGACATCACGGGCGATCCGAAGGCGTGGAAGGTCAAGATCGACGGCGAGGTCAACACGCCGATGGAGATCACGGTCGGCGACCTGATGACCAAGTTTCCCGCCGTCACCTACCAGCTGATGCTGGAATGCGGCGGCAACGGCCGGTCCTTCTTCTCGCCGGAGGCGCGCGGCAACCAGTGGACCAACGGCGGCGCGGGCTGCCCGATGTGGACCGGCGTGCGCCTGGCCGACGTGCTGAAGGCCGCCGGCCTGAAGCCCTCCGCCGTCTTTACCGGCGCCTATGGCGCCGATCCGACCTTGGCCGGCGAAACCAACAAGCCCAGCATTTCGCGCGGCGTACCGATCGCCAAGGCGATGGAGGAACACTCGCTGATCGCCTTCAAGCTGAACGGCCAGGACATACCGCTGATCCACGGCGCGCCGGTTCGTCTCGTCGTTCCGGGCTGGCCCGCCTCGACCTCGATCAAGTGGCTGAATCGCATCTGGATCCGCGACAAGGAGCATGACGGTCCCGGCATGGGCGGCTTCTCCTACCGCGTGCCGAAGACGCCGATCGTCCCCGGCAGCAAGGGCAACGACAAGGACATGGCGATCCTGGAATCGATGCCCGTCCGCTCGGTCATCACCTTCCCCGCCGACGGCACCCGCCTCACCTCGCGCAAGCTCGACCTGCGCGGCCACGCCTGGGCCGGCGACTTCGACATCAAGACCGTCGACATCTCGACCGACTATGGCGTCACCTGGAAGCCGGCCAAGGTCGACGCGCCGGCCAACAAGTATGCCTGGCAGAACTTCAGTGCCTCGATCGAACTGCCGACCGCGGGCTATTATGAGGTGTGGGCCAAGGCGACCGATAGCAAGGGCGTGACGCAGCCCTTCCAGGCCGCCAACTGGAATCCGCAGGGCTACGGCGCCAATCCAGTCAACCGCATCCGGGTGCTCGTCGAATCTTGATCCGGATCAACATCACGCACGCTGTCGTCGTCACCCTGACGGCGACGTTTCTACTGCTCGCCTTCGATCGCGCCGGCGAACTGCGCAAGGACAAGTATGTCTATGTGCCGCCGGCGCCCAAGGTCGCGGCGGCGCCGGC
>CAIYWM010000447.1 GCA_903929895.1 uncultured Alphaproteobacteria bacterium | reverse complement strand
GGCGAACACGAACATCCCGGCGTTCCCGACGGTGAGCGTGACCCCGCAGCTGGGCTGGATGGCCGGTGGCGTGATCGGTTACGACTTCGTTGGTCCGCGCGTCGAGCTGGAAGGCATCTATCGCTGGAACCCGACGAACGTTGGCGTGCCGAACACGGCCGTGAACAACCAGGTCGGCCAGCTGGGCATCATGGCGAACCTGCTGTACGACTTCATGCCGGGTTCGGTGATCACCCCGTACATCGGCGCTGGCGCCGGTCTGGGTCTGGTCGACGGCAACTCGTCGCTGTCGAGCACGGTGTTTGCCTATCAGGGCATCATCGGTCTCGGCTGGAACGCCGACACGAACTTCCGCGTGAACCTGGACGGCCGCTACTACGGCACGACGAACCCGCAGGTTAACGGCGTGGGTTGGACGAACAACAACTTCAGCATCATGCTGGGCCTGCAGCTGAAGTTCGGTTCGGCTCCGGCCGCTCCGCCGCCGCCGCCGCCGGTCGTTGCTCCGCCGTCGTTCATGGTGTTCTTCGACTGGGATCGCTCGAACCTGTCGGCCCAGGCTCTGAACACGATCAAGCAGGCTGCCGGCGCCTACAAGGCGAAGGGTAACGCCCGCATCACGGCGACCGGTCACACGGATACGTCGGGCGCGCCGGCCTACAACATGGCGCTGTCGCTGCGTCGTGCGAACGCCGTCAAGGACGCCCTGGTGCGCGAAGGCGTGCCGGCGACCGCGATCGCGGTGGTTGGCCGTGGCGAGCAGGGCCTGCTGGTGCAGACCGGCCCGAACGTCCGCGAGCCGCAGAACCGCCGCGTCGAGATCGTCATCCAGTAAGCTGGACGACCCTGGACAAGGAAAAGGCGGCCCTCACGGGCCGCCTATTTCTTTGCTCAAATCTTGCGCAGGGCGGCTTCGAAACTGCGAAATGCTCCGCCCCGGCGGGCCGCGACCAGGAAGCGGGTCTTAGAAGCTGGGCTTCGCGCTGTGCCGATCGGGCCTTTGCATAGTCGAGAACGGCGGCACGCCAGGCCAGGCCGTCAGTCGGATAGACATAGTCCGGGATGTCGCCGCCAACCTTTCGAAACACGGGAATATCGTTGTAAAGGACGGGG
Organism: uncultured Alphaproteobacteria bacterium; assembly: GCA_903929895.1. Taxonomy (GTDB): domain Bacteria; phylum Pseudomonadota; class Alphaproteobacteria; order Reyranellales; family Reyranellaceae; genus Reyranella. The sequence continues at coordinate 810 of CAIYWM010000447.1, read as the reverse complement.
GTGCCGTGCGTCAGGGCTTCGGCGAGATGCAGGCTGTAGCCCTGTGCGACGGACGGGAGCAGCAAGGCCGCCGCGGTCGCCGATGACAATCGAGGTGCGTTGTCCAGGGTGGCGTCTCTAACGCCCGCGGGCTGGTTCGGACCGGGTGTGTGTCCGCTGACCGAAATCAGGCATTCGAGGGCCTTCCTGCGGATAGCCGGAACGCGGCATGATCGGGGTCGATATCACGAGACCAATAGAATCGGGGTTACGACCATGCAGCGGCTCAAGTTCGGCGCCTTCCTCGCGCCTCATCATCCGATCGGCGAAAATCCGATGTTGCAGTTCCGCCGGGACCTCGACCTCGTCGAGCAGCTCGACGGGCTGGGCTATGACGAATTCTGGTGCGGCGAGCACCATTCGAGCGGCTGGGAGATGATCGCCTCGCCCGAGATGTTCCTGGCAGCGGCGGGCGAGCGCAGCAAGCGCATCAAGCTGGGCACCGGCGTGATCTCGCTGCCCTACCATCATCCCTACAACGTCGCCCAGCGCATGGTGCAGCTCGACCACATGACCGGCGGCCGGGCGATCTTCGGCTCCGGGCCCGGCGCGCTGGCGTCCGACGCCCACACGCTCGGCATCGACCCGATGCTCCAGCGTGACCGCCAGGACCATGCGATCGGCATCATCCGCCGCCTGTTCAAGGGTGAGCGAGTCACCGACAAGACCGACTGGTACACGATGCAGGACGCCGCCCTGCAGCTTCTCCCTCTGCAGGAGGACATGCCGTTCGTCGTCGCCTCGCAGGTCAGCCCGTCGGGCATGACGCTG
>CAIYWM010000446.1 GCA_903929895.1 uncultured Alphaproteobacteria bacterium | reverse complement strand
ATGCCGGACAGGGACACGGTGCGGCTCGACGGGCTCAACACCATGACCGTCGACCCCAAGAGCACGACGCTCGGCATCTCCTCCAAGATCGGCATGGACTGCACGGTGCCGCTGGGCCCCGAATGGAACCCCAACGAGTTCGTGCGCAGCACCGTCACCGATCTGGGCGATCCGCCGGCCGGGCTCAAGATCATGACGGAAGACGAGCTGACCAAGGACATGGAGGCGTTCATCCGCGCCGAGCCGCGCGCCTGGCACGACATCCTTAAGCAGTATCACGGCCAGCCTTACCCGGTGCTCTACCGCGCCTTCGGCAACCTGCGGCACAGGCTCGGCCGGACCAACGATCCGCCTTGGTACCGCTACACGCTCTCCGAAACGCCGTTCTCGTGGGAGGCGAAGCCCGCGCCGCTGAACCACTCGGACCCGCGCCATATCAAGACCGGCGGTTGAGGGACTTCAAATGACAGCGAGCGAACCCGTGCGGCGCATGGTGGTCGGCATCACCGGCGCCTCGGGGACCGTCTACGGCATCCGCGTGCTCGAGGCGTTGCGGGCGCTGAAGATCGAGAGCCATCTCGTGATTTCCAAGGCGGGCGACCAGACGCGGTCGCTCGAGACCGACATGTCGGCTTCGGAGCTGCGGGCACTGGCCGACAAGGTCTATGCCCCGGGCGATATCGCGGCTTCGATCTCGAGCGGCTCGTTCCAGACCATGGGCATGATCGTGGCGCCGTGTTCGGTGCGCACCCTGAGCGAGATCGCGACGGGGGTGACGTCGGGCCTCGTTTCCCGTGCCGCCGATGTCTGCCTGAAGGAGCGGCGCCGGGTCGTGCTGATGTTCCGCGAGACGCCGCTGCACGCCGGCCACATCAAGAGCATGCTGGCCGTCACCGAGATGGGCGCCATCGTCGCGGTGCCGTCGCCGGCCTTCTACACGCGGCCCAAGACGGTCGACGAGATCGTGACGCATTCGGTCGCGCGCGTGCTCGACCTGTTCGGCCTCGACACCAAGACCTTCCCACGATGGACCGGCCCCTCCGGCGTGGAGAAGCCGGCCGTCGCCGGGCGCCGGAGCGGCAACTGAGGGTGCGCCTGACTTGGGCTTGGCGGCGCGCCCCGTTTGGGCGACATTCCGCCCACAAGAACCGACCGGGAGGAATGAGATGACCGACCATAGCCGCCGCGGCTTTGTCCGCGCTTCAGGCGCCGCTGCCGCGCTTGCCACCCTGGGACTCGCGGGCCGCGCGGGCGCGCAGGGCACCCCGCCACTCGAATCCGTGCGCATCGTCACCGGCTTCCCGCCGGGCGGTACGTCCGACACGCTGTGCCGCCGCGTCGCCGAAGGCATCAAGGGCACCGCCTATACCAAGGCGGCCATCGTCGAGAACAAGGCCGGCGCCGGCGGACAGATTGCCATCCAGTCGATGAAGGGCGCGGCGACCGACGGCAGCGTCATCCTGCAGACGCCGGCATCGATGCTGATGATCTATCCGCACATCTACAAGAAGCTCAACTACGACGCCTTCACCGACGTGACCCCGGTGACGCTCGCCTGCATCTTCGACTTCGGCTTCTGCGTCGGCCCCGCCGTGCCCGAGAGCGTGAAGAACATCCCGGAATTCCTGGCCTGGTGCAAAGCCAACCCGGACAAGGCCAACTACGGATCGCCGGCGGCCGGCTCGGTGCCGCACTTCATCGGCGTGTTGCTGGGCCAGGCGGGCGGCATCGAGCTCAAGCATGTCGCCTATCGCGGCACGCAGCCCGCGGTGCAGGACATGGTCGGCGGCCAGATCCAGGCCGTCTCCGGCCCGGTCGGCGAGTTCACCCAGCAGGTTGCCGCCGGCAAGGCACGCCTCCTCGGCGTCTCGGGCGCGACCCGCAACCGCTTCGCGCCGAACGTGCCGACCTTTGCCGAGCAAGGCTACAAGGACCTGGTCTTCTCCGAGTGGTTCGGCTTCTTCGCCCCGGGCGGCACCCCGGCGCCGGTCGTGATGCGCGCCAACGAGGCCCTGCGCGCCGCGCTCGCCCAGAAGGACGTGATCGATGGCCTCGCCGTCATGGGCCTCGAGGTGAAGTCCTCGACCCCGCAGGAACTCGGCGCGCTCCTCAAGGAAAGCTACGACCGCTGGGGCCCGATCGTGAAGAAGATCGGGTTTACGGCGGATTCCTGAGACATCTCCGTCGTCTCTCCACTGCGCGCCTTCGGCGCT
>CAIYWM010000445.1 GCA_903929895.1 uncultured Alphaproteobacteria bacterium | reverse complement strand
CGTTCGTCCAATAGTTGCGCTTGCTCGCGTCGGTGTACCAGACGGTGTTGAAATCGGCGTCGCCGACGCTGAACCAGCCGACCTGGTACATCGGCCCCTGGTCGCGCGAACGGTCGAGCTGGGACCACACGCCGCCCTCGACGACGTTGACGCTGGTCTTCACGCCGATCGCCGAGATCATGCCGGCGACGGCGTTGGCGATGTCGACGTCGGAGAGATAGCGGCCCGACAGTGTATTGATCTTGTTCTCGAAGCCCTTGGGAAAACCCGCCTCGGCCAGCAGCGCCTTGGCCTTGGCCGGGTCGTAGGGTCGTGACTTGAGGTTGGGGTTGTAGCCGAACGTGGCCTTGGTCACGAGCTGGCCGTCCAGCACCGAACCGTAGCCGCCCAGCATCTGCTTCAGCAGCATCTGCTTGTCGATGGCATAGTCGAGCGCGAGCCGCACCCGGACGTCGTTGAACGGCGGCTTGCGCGTGTCGAACGTGTGAACGAGGCTCACCGAGGATTCGACGGCGTCGATCTTCAGATTCTTGCGCTTTTCGACCGAAGGCAGCAGGTCGACGGGAATCTCCTCGATGATGTCGGTCTCACCCGCCACCAGCGAGGCCACCCGCGTCGCCCCCTCGGGGATGGCGCGGATGCGCAGCTTCTTCATCGCCGGCGCACCGCACCAGTAGTCCGGATTGGCGGCCAGGTCGTAGCGGTCGCCCGCCACCCAGCTGACGTACTTCCAGGGGCCGGTGCCCATCGGCTTCCTGTGGGCCTCGGCCTGCCCGACCTTCTCGGTGTGGGCCTTGGATTCGATCGGGATGTCGGCGAGGCCACGCAGCAGCAGCGGCGCCGGTGAAGCGGTCTTGATGTCGACGGTGTGATCGTCCACGACCTCGGCCCCGATGACGCCGGCGATGCGTGTCTTGCGCGCATAGACCTGCTTGGGGTCGATGACATAGTCGATCGTGAACTTGACGTCGGCGGCGGTGAACGGCGTGCCGTCATGCCACTTCACGCCCTTGCGCAGGAAGAAGCGCCAATGCGTGGGACTGATCGCCTCCCACTTCTCGGCCAGCGCCGGCACCAGCTTGTCGTCGCTGTCGCGCGCGACCAGCGGCTCCCAGGTCTGGTAGCAGAGGCTCAAGGTGATATAGGCGCCACCTGTGGGCGCGATGGAATCGGTGAAGAGCGAGGCGCCCACCACCAGCATGTCCTTGTCCTTCTGCGCCTGCGCGGACGACGCGCCGACGACGACGGCGAATGCCGCCGCTAGAGCCGTTCTCAGGAACTGACGCATAGACACACCCCCTCGTCGATGACACCCCTGCTCTGATTTCCTCCGGCTATTTTTTTTGCTGGTCGCGCCAGCGATCGTCCCGCGGCAGGCGCGGGTTGTAGGGTCGCTCGCTGTAGTAGGGCAGCAAGGGACGAAACCACTCGAAGACGCGGCGCAATTCGCCGATCGGCTCCTCATGCACGTCGACGCGCAGGTCGATGTAGGCGAAGGGCTCGTCGCCATAGACCAGGATCGACGACGAGACGTGCCCGTCGGCCTGGCCGCCGGCGCGTCCGCCCGCTTCGACCGCCCGCACCAGCCGTTCCTCAAGCAGTTCATCGTCGGTCGTCTGCATCGACTGGGCCATAGCCTCGGTGACCTGCGGCCCGACGATGCCGTTGCCCATCACCAGCCAGCCCTGGCCGAGGATGTGGCCGGCGTAGGCGCCGTTCTCGGCGCCGGTCATGGCGGCCGCGTTGCCCCAGGCGTCGACGACGCCGACCTGGCGCAAGGAAGCGTTGGGGTCGCTGCTTTCGATCTCATGGATGATCTTGCCGGCGTGGTATCCCAGCCCCATCAGCTTGGTGCACAGCAGGGTGAGCCGCGGATCGGCGATCGCTTGCACCGAGGCTGCCGCCATGCGCGGAATGACGACGGGGCAGCGATTGCCGACGGCCGGCGCATGCGTCGCCATGGCGACGCCCAGCATTCTGGTCCGTGGGCAGCGGCCGACCACGGTGAAGGTCATGGCTTCGCCCCCGCCGCCTTGGCCTTGGCGCGCGCCTCGACCCAGTCCTCCACGACACCCAGCGCCGTCGGCTGCCAGGGCCGCGTCTCGTAGTACTCGATCTGCGGCCGATACAGGTCGAAGAGGCGGCGCAGTTCGCCGATCGGCTCGGCATGCTCGTCGACCCGCAGGTCGACCAGCGGATATTCCTGGGCGCGATAGACGATCAGGGCCGCCGAATGCTGGCCGCCATGCTGGCCGCCGGCATCGCGACCGGCCTCCAGGGCCGCCATCAGCCGCGCCTCGAGATCATCGCCCTTCATCGCCTTGAAAGTGTCAGCCATTGCCGATGCCGTGCGCTCGGAAATCAGGCCATTGCCCATGGCCACCATGCCGGGCTCGCAGAAATGCCCCGACCAGTCGCGATTGGCCGCACCGGTCCGCGCCACGGCATTGCCGTCGCGATCGATCACGGAAATCTGCCGGTGCTCGATATGAGGATCGCTGACCGCGATCTCCTCCAGCGTCTTCGCCGCCGAGTAACCAAGGCCGAGCAGGCGCAGACCGAGCGGACCGAGGCGCGGATCGGTGACGGCCATGGTCACCACGACGCCGAGACCCGGCTTCACGAAGGGACACCGCGTGCCGACGGCCATGGGCCGCGTCGATATCGCCACACCGAACTTCCCGGTCTCCGCACAGCGCGCAGAAATCGCGAACGTCGAGAACTCCTCGCCCAATGGCCCCAACATTGCTTTCCCCTTCTCGTCCCTTGTCACGATCATAGGGGTCACTATTGTATGCCTCAATGTCCAAATGTCCGGTCATTACAGTATTCTGAACTGTAGAACCGCGAAGGGAACCTTTCTTCCTCATGGCGCTGCTGGAAATCGAAGACCTCGCCATCGCCTTCGGGCCTCCGGCGACCGCAGCCGCGGTCGTCGACGGCGTAGGCTTCACCGTGGACGCACACGAGACGGTCGCCCTCGTGGGCGAGAGTGGCAGCGGCAAGAGCGTCACGGCATTGGCCATCATGCGTCTCCTGCAGGAACCGGGCCGAGTGACGCGCGGCGCCATCCGCTTCGAGGGCCGCGATATTTCGAATCTCGGCGAGCGCGAGATGGCCGCGATCCGCGGCGATCGAATCGCCATGATCTTTCAGGAGCCGATGTCGTCGCTCAATCCGCTGCTGTCGATCGGCGCCCATGTCGCCGAGCCGCTGCGGCTCCATCGCGGGCTGTCGAAGCGCGACGCGCGGACACGCGCGATCAGCCTGCTCGACCGGGTCGGCATTCCCTCGGCAGCGCAGCGCTATGACGACTACCCGCACCGCATGTCGGGTGGCATGCGCCAGCGCGTGATGATCGCGGCGGCGCTCGCCTGCGAGCCCGCGCTGCTGATCGCCGACGAGCCGACCACTGCCCTCGATGTCACCATCCAGGCGCAGATCATGGACCTGCTGGCCGACCTGCAGGCCGAGTTCGGCATGGGCGTCCTGTTCATCACCCACGATCTCGGTGTCGTCGCCGAGCAGGCCCACCGGGTCGTGGTGATGTATGCCGGCCGGGTGGTCGAGCGCGCCGAGACCACGAAGCTGTTCGGCGCGGCGGCGCACCCCTACTCTGCCGCCCTGCTGCGCTGCATGCCGAGCGACGAAGAGAGCACGGGCGACCGGTTGGCCGTCATCGAGGGCTCGGTGCCCTCGCCGGCGATGTCACTCGCCGGCTGTCGCTTCGAACCGCGCTGCCCGCAGGCCTTCGAGGCCTGCCGCGCCCAGGAGCCGCCGCTGCTGTCGCTTGCGCCCGGTCATGCCGCCGCCTGTCTCAAGCCGCTGGCGGCCGCCCGATGAGCGAACTCCTGGCGGCCCGTGGCCTCACCAAGCATTTTCCGGTCCTCGGCGGACCATTGGGGATCGCCCGGGTCGGCACGGTTCGGGCGGTCGAGGACGTCGACCTCTCGGTGGCGCGCGGCGAGGTGCTGGGACTGGTGGGCGAAAGCGGCTGCGGCAAGTCGACGTTGGGCCGCCTGCTGATCCGCCTCCTCGAGCCGACGGCGGGCTCGGTCGTGTTCGACGGCAAAGACGTCGCGACGGCGCAAGGCGCCGAGCTTCAGGCGCTGCGGCGACGCTTTCAGATGATTTTCCAGGATCCCTACGGCTCGCTCAACCCGCGCATGCAGGTCCAGGAGATCGTCACCGAACCGCTGCGCCTGGCCGGCATGTCGCGCAAGGACTGCCGCGAACGTGCGCCGGCGCTCCTCGCCCTGGTCGGGCTCGCCGCCGAGCATGGCGCACGCTACGCACACCAGTTCTCCGGCGGCCAGCGCCAACGCATCGGCATCGCCCGCGCGCTCGCCCTCGATCCGGCGCTGATCGTCTGCGACGAACCGGTGTCAGCGCTCGATGTTTCGGTGCAGGGCCAGGTCGTCAATCTGCTGCGCGATCTGCAAGCCGAGCGCGGCCTCAGCTACGTCTTCGTTTCGCACGACCTCCGGATCGTGCGGCACATCGCGGACCGCGTCGCCGTCATGTATCTCGGCCGCATCGTCGAGATCGGCGACAAGGAGACGATCTACCGCCGCCCGCTGCATCCCTACACCGAGGCCCTTCTGGCCGCCGTGCCGGTTCCTCGCCCGGGCCGCCCGCGCCGGCGCGCCGCCGTGCAGGGCGAGATTCCCAGCCCCATGAACCCGCCCACCGGTTGCGCCTTCCATCCGCGCTGCCCGATGGCCACCGATCGCTGCCGGGTCGAAAAGCCGTTCCTGCGCCAGGTCGACGATCGCGACGTCGCCTGCCATCTGGCTGCCTAGGCAGCAAGGACACTCACCTTCATCGTGGCCAGCTTGCGATAGAGCCGGCCGTGGTGACGCACCGGCCACCAGTCGTAGAGGAACAGCTGCAACGGGCGCCACATCGCCACCCAGCCCAGGATCAGCAGGCCTTCCTGGAAGACCTGCTGGAGGGGTGCGGGCGTGATCGAGCCGGCGAACTGGCGGAGCACGATGCAGACAGCGAGGAAGGCGAGACCCATCGCGAGGGCGAAGCGGCCCTCGCGAAGCTGGAATCGAATCCGCCGCGCGCTCGCCACCGCACGATAGGAGAAATAATTGTGAACCGCCTGCGGGACGTTCGATTGCCGCGCCTCGTCGAGCTGCTCCCGCGGGACACGGATCACCAGTTCGAGCGGGCTCTGCAGCGGATACTCGTCGGCCCATCCCACGATGAACTCTTCGGCGTCCCGGTCGAGATCCCTTTCATGAAAGGGCGAGGGATCGAGGGAGTTGAAGAGCTGCCGGATGTCGCTGATCCGGATGTCGATGACGTTCGAGTCGGGCATGGCTCCCTCCGGCGCTGCTTCGCGGCAGCGCTCGTTGAATGCGGCGATCAGCTTAGCAGGCCGTTGAAAAAGCCGGAGTCACGGCGAATAAACGAAACAAGCGAAATAATCGAAACAAATGAAGTGAATGTCGCACCCCTGGATGCTGTGTCGCGGCGTAACAATGTTGCTGGTTGGCACTTCTGAAGGGTCTATTTCAACAGCCTGCTAGAGTGGGCCCATGCACGCCCCCGGATGGCCCTCGCCCGGCACGGCGGCGGCGCTTTGCTGCCGGTAGACGTCGGGATACTCGACGAGGCGGCCGTCATCCTCCGGGAACCGCGTGCGATACACCAGCGCCACGGGAATGCTTGTCGCCAGGCTCTCCCGGTGCGTCCCGCCGCGCGCGATCGACCGCTCGATCTGGGCCTCCGTCACGTCGAGCGCCCAGGCGGCCAGGGCACGGGCCTTCTCCACGCGCACGCATCCGCGGCTGAAGGTGCGCACCGGTCGGTCGAAGTATCTCCGGTCGTTGGTGTCGTGCAGGAAGATCAGCTGATCGTTATCGAGTTCGAACAGGATTCGACCGAGCGGATTCTGTGGCCCGGGCGGCACGTGACGCGCGCCTTCCCAGCGCACCATGGCAGGCGTCGGTGTCCAGGACGGATTGAACGTAACCGCCCAGATCGCCGTCGACAGTTCCGGTGTAGGGGTCGAGGGCCGGCCGACGACGACGCGGCTACGCAGGATGGGCTTCCCGTCCTGCAGCGCCACGAGCTCGAACGACGGAATGTTGACGACGACCAGCCTGCCGCGCGGCGGCACGGCGATACCGATTTCCTGCAGGGCCGCCGCCAGGCCGGCAACCGGCTGGACGGGCGGACCTGTCGCGACGGGGGCAGCGGGGTTCTGGCCGGTGGCGCAGCCTGCGATCGCCGACAGCAGACCGAGGACGGCAACCAATCTCCCTAGTGCGAAAGCAGAACGCATCGGCCGCCCGAAAGGAGCTCGCTCGTGATTCCGCCGAGCGCCCAGTGTCCCTGACGATTGTGTCCGTAGGCGCCCGCCACGATCACGTCGGCCTCGTAGGTCCGTGCCAGATCCGAGAGCTGCGATGCGTTCGCCATTTCCGCCGCGACCACCTTCTCTTCCGCCGCAACGCCATGGCGCGTCAGCCAGCGCGATACCCGCGCGACGCTCTGCCAGGCCGCGGCATGCGCGTCCGTCGCGTGGATTTCGACGATGAGGACGTTCCGGGCCTTGGCCAGCAGCGGCAGCGCATCGCAGACGGCACGTCGCGCCTCCCGCGTATCCTTCCAGGCGACGAGGATCCGGTCGAACTTCGCGGTCCGGGAGGACTCCGGCACCAGCATGACCGGGCGCCCCGCCTGCATCACCAGGTCGCACAAGTCGGGCTGCCGCGTCGCATCGGGCATTTCGCCGACCTTGGGGACGCCGGCGACGACGATGTCGACTGCGGCGGACTCGCGGGCAAGGCGCTCGGAAAGCGGCTCTGTGCTGCTCTCGCCCTGCCAGTCGCCGGCAAGGTCGTTCTTCGCGACAATGGCCTGGAAGTCCGCTTCCGATGCCTTGAGGTGCCGCTCGATCTGCCGGCGGTCCTCCTGGAACAGCGCCGCGGGGACCGAATAGTCGCCGCAGATGCAGTGGATGGGACGGCAGTAGGCTCGCGCCAGAAGCATGGCATCGAACTGCCGGGCAAGGGCGATCGCCGCGCCGGCCACACTCTGGCAATCGCGACCGGGCGAGAGTGCCGCCATGACGGCCCGGTATGTCATCGTCCCGCCTCCTCCGGACCCGACAGATCGAAAGGCACGTTCGGGTGCCACTGACCGCCCGGCATGGCGTGGTAGTGATGCCTCACGGCCGCCCACGCGGCGCGGCTGGCATGTTCCTCGCGCCCGGCGTCGCCGGCATGCAGGGCCCAGGTCTCGTTGAAGGCCTCCCGATAGAGGTCCTGCGCTCGCGGCGGAAGCTGCTGGCGAACCGAGATCGGCAGATTGGCGTTGGAGAGGTAGAGCATGAGGGTCGCGACCCGTTTGGTGGCAGCGCTCGACCATGGCCGCGCCGGCACCGCGGCGCCTTGACCTATCTCAACATCGGGCGCGTCAGTTGCGCAGGCTGTGCCGCCACCATGGCTTCACGGCCTCCAGACAAAGGATGAGGCCCACGGTCACGACCAGCGACACGCCGAGATCGTCGGCACGCACTGGGCCGAACTGAAAGAGATGCATCGCAGGCGGCCAGGTGAGCGCCGCCGTCATCACCGAGGCCACCACGGCCAGAAGGAACCAGAGGAAAATGTTCGGCCGCCGAAGCGCCACGGTCAACGACGACGAGAAGGAGCGATTCACGACGATCAGCCCGACATTGATCAGGACGAGCGAAGTGAACATGAGGGCGCGCAATTCGTCGGTTGGCATGTCCTGGCCGATGCCCACCACCAGCACGACAGCGAGCGCCACAAGCGCCAGCCCGCCTTGCAGGAGGCTGAAAGCCATCATCGAGGGCGAGAGCAACCGGCTGTCTGCGGCCCGTGGCGGACGCTGCATCAGGTCCCGCTCTTCCGGCTCGGCCTCGAAGGCGATCGAGCAGACCGGATCGATGACCATCTCGAGGAACGCAATGTGAATGGGGCTGAGCATGAACGGCAGGCCGAACAGCAGCGGCAGCAGCGCGAGGCCCGCGATCGGTATGTGCACCGCCACGATGTAGGCGCTCGCCTTCCGCAGATTGTCGTAGATGCGCCGCCCGAGGCGAATGGTCCGAACGATCGAGCCGAAATCGTCGTCAAGAAGGACGATGGCGGAAGCTTCGCGCGCAACGTCGGTGCCGCGCCCTCCCATCGCCACGCCGATATGCGCGGCCCGGAGCGCCGGTGCGTCGTTGACCCCGTCACCCGTCATCGCCACGACCTCGCCGTCGGCCTTCAGGGCCTGCACGAGGCGAAGCTTCTGCTCCGGCATGATGCGGGCGAACACATTGGTCGTGCGGATGCACTCGCGCAGGGCGGCGTCGTCCATGTTCTCGAGAGAACGTCCGTCGACGGCCTTGCCGGCGTCGAGGCCCGCGCGCCCGGCAATCGCGAGCGCCGTGGCCGGATAGTCGCCGGTGATCATGATCACCCTGATCTGCGCCGAGCGGCATTCGCCGATGGCGCCCGGCACGTTCTCGCGCAGCGGATCGGCGAATCCCACCAGGCCGAGGAACTCGAGATCGAAGCCCGTCTGCTCCTCCGGCAAGGGACCGTCCGGCAGTCGCGCCCGGGCGACGCCCAGCACCCGCATGCCTTCGCTGGCCATGTCCTCGACCGCCCGATGCAGCCATGCCTGGCCCGCAGCGTCGAGCCGACAGAGGGCGCCGACGGCCTCGGGCGCGCCCTTCGTCGCCACGTGCCGGCCGCCATCCTCGTCCTGCCAGACATGGCTCATGGCCAGCAGCGTCGGCTGCAGACCGTAGCGGCGCAGGAGCTTGCCGGCCGCCCTACCGCCGGCCTGGGCTGCGAGGGCCTTTTCCATCGGGTCGGAGGGTTCGGGCGAACTCGCGCCCCGGGCGGCCTCGATCAGGGCGGCAGCCTCGGCATCTGGTTCGCCCTGCCCGGCCCGCCACGTCGTGTCGACCGTGCGCACCTCCGCCAGGTTCATGCGGTTCTGGGTCATCGTGCCCGTCTTGTCGGAGCACAGGACCGTTGCGGCGCCGAGCATCTCGATCGCGGAGGCGCGGCGCGTCAGGACCCGCACCCGAGACAGGCGCCACGCCCCCATGACCATGAAGGCCGTGAGCACGAGGGGAAACTCCTCCGGCAGGAGAGACATGCCGATGGCGATCCCGCCAAGCACCGCCTGCAGCCAGTCACCCTGAACAAGTCCGATCAGGAGCACGACGGACAGGCTGGCGGCGAGCCCGACCGCGGCGAAGATCCGGACGAGCCGCCGCGTTTCCGCCTGCAGCCGCGGCGGTTCCGGCGTGATCGCCTTCAGCGATTGTCCGATGCGGCCGAGTTCGCTGTTCGGTCCGGTCGCGCGCACCACCGCAACGCCCTCGCCATGAACCGCAAGAGTTCCCGAGTACAGATACGGAGTGTTCTCACCACCGGGGCGCGCCATGGCGACAACTGTGTCACCGGCGCTCTTGTTGACGGGG
>CAIYWM010000444.1 GCA_903929895.1 uncultured Alphaproteobacteria bacterium | reverse complement strand
GCCCTTCTTGACCACGTCGCCCTTCTTCACGGCCAGCGAGTCGTTGTTGCCGTAGGCCGTGATGTAGCCGCCGGAATGCTCGATCAGCAGCAGGTTGCCCATGCGGGCGACCTCGCCGCCGGCATAGACGACCTTGCCGCCCTCGGCGGCCTTCACGGGCGTGCCCTTGGCGGCGGCGATGTCGATGCCGTCGTTCTTCTGGCCGCCCGACGTGCCGTAGCCCGAGACGATCTTGCCGTTGACCGGCCAGATCATCTTCGCCGGCGGCGTGGCCGGCACGGTGACCGATTGCGAGGCCTTGCTGAGCGGCGTGGGCTCGCCCGCGGGCGCGGCCGAGCGCGGCGCCTCGCCCTGGCCCTGGGCGCCCGGCGGCGGCGCCAGCCCTTCACGCTTCACCGAGGAGGGCGCGTTGGGATTGGCGGCGACGGTCTGCTGGCTGGCGGGCTCGCCGTAGCTGTCCGGGACGAAGCGGGCGCCGGGCATGGCGAGCGACTGGCCGGGCTTCAGCGTGTAGGGCGCCTTGAGGTTGTTGCGGGCGATGATGGTCTGCGGCGGCACGCCATAGCGGCGTGACAGGCTGTCGACCGTGTCCTTGTCCTTCACGACGTAGACCGGGACGGCATTGGGGCCGGCGCCGGAGCCGGGATACTCCATGGTGCCTTCGCGGGCACCCATGACGGTGTTGCAGGCGCCGAGCGCGACCGACAGCACCGCCATTGTACCCAGCGTGTGCATCCGGCCGGCCCATCGCGAGGGGAAGCGAGGGGCGTTCTTCATGCTTCCATACTACTGCATTGAGATTCTGGCGGGAATAGGAGCTTCCGAGGGTCGTTCGTTCTTCGGCGCTCTCGGACATTACCCTGGGCAATGTCCTGTCGCTCCTAGGGCTGAGCTTCGCTCAGCCCTGCCCCAGCACCGGCAGCGGGCCCGCGACCAGCGGCACGAACCGGACCGGCATCAGCGTGTCGCGCTGCAGGCCGCTCTCGGTCTTCACGATGCGCTCGACGACCTGGGAGGTGGGGTCGCGGCCCACCGGCACGATCAGGATACCGCCGACGGCGAGCTGGTCGATCAGCGCCTGCGGACGCTCCTCGGCGGCGGCGGTGACGATGATGCGGTCGAACGGCGCCTGGCCGGGCCAGCCCTTGCTGCCGTCGTTGATGTCGACCACGACGTTGTAGATGCCGAGGTCGAGCAGCAGGCGCTCGGCGGCCTTGGAGAGCGGCTTGAAGCGTTCCACCGAGTAGACGCGGCGAGCCAGCCTTGCCAGCACGGCGGCCTGGTAACCGGAGCCGGTGCCGATCTCCAGCACCTTCATGCGCGGCCCCACCCGCAGCGCCTCGGTCATGGCGGCGACCACCAGCGGCTGGCTGATCGTCTGGCCGAAGGCGATGGGCAGCGCCGTATTCTCCCAGGCCCGCTCGGCGAAGGTCTGCGTCACGAAGCGCTCGCGGTCGACCGAGGCGATGGCCGCCAGCACGCTCTCGTCCGCAATGCCGGAATTGCGCAGCTCGGCGATCAGGCGCTGCATGGCGGGAACGTTCACGGGCCGGCCTCTAGTCGAGGTCGATGGGCTGCGCCTCGAAATCCGCGACGAGCTTGCGGCGCATGCTCTCGTGGGTCAGGTCGAGGTGCAGCGGGGTCACCGAGATGTGGCCCGAGCGGACGGCGGCGATGTCGCTCGCCGCGTCGATCTCGCTCTCCTGCGGGGCGTAGCCGATCCAGTAGTAGGTGCCGCCGCGCGGATCCTTGCGCTCGACGATGTGGCCGCCGAAGCCGCGCGTGCCGGTATGGGTGACGCGCACGCCCCGGACCGCGGCCGCCACGACGTCGGGGAAGTTGATGTTGACCAGCACGTTGCGCGGCCAGTCGAGCGCCAGCACCCGGCGCGCCACGGCGGCACCGTGGGCCGTCGCGGTCCCCCACTTCACCGGATGGTCGTGCATATAGGCCTGGCTGAAGGCGATCGACGGAATGCCCAGCAGGCACCCTTCCATGGCGCCCGCGATGGTGCCGGAATAGGTCACGTCGTCGGCGATGTTGGTGCCGCGGTTGACGCCCGACAGGACGAGGTCGGGCTTGCGGTCCTTCAGCAGATGCTTGACGGCGAACAGCACGCAGTCGGTCGGCGTGCCGTCGACCGCGACCTTGCCCTCGCTCACCTCGCGGGCGCGGATCGGCCGCGACAGCGACAGCGAATGGCCGGCGCCGCTCTGGTTGACCTCGGGCGCCACGATCCAGACGTCGCTCGAAAGCTGCGTCGCGATCTCGACCAGCGCCTCGAGACCCGGCGCATGGATGCCATCGTCGTTGGTGACGAGGATGCGCGCCTTGGCGAGGTTGGGAACCTTCATTTCTTCGCGGGAGGCGCGGGAATGAGCTCGAGGCCGCCCATGTAGGGACGCAGCGCCTCCGGCACGGTCACAGAGCCGTCCTCGTTCTGGTAGTTCTCCAGCACCGCGACCAGGGTCCGCCCCACGGCGAGGGCCGATCCGTTCAGCGTGTGCAGGAAGCGCGTGCCCTTCCCTTCCTTCGGCCGGTAGCGCGCGCTCATGCGCCGGGCCTGGAAGTCGCCCATGTTCGAGCAGCTAGAAATCTCGCGATAGGCGTCCTGGCCGGGCAGCCAGACCTCGATGTCGTAGGTCTTGCGCGACCCGAAGCCCATGTCGCCGCCGCACAGCACGACCGTGCGATAGGCGAGGCCGAGGCGCTTCAGCACCGCCTCGGCGCAGGCCGTCATGCGCTCGTGCTCGTCGGCCGCCTGCTCCGGGGTCGTGATGCTCACCAGCTCGACCTTGGGGAACTGGTGCTGGCGGATCATGCCGCGCGTGTCCTTGCCCGCCGAGCCGGCCTCGGAGCGGAAGCAGGGCGTGAAGGCGGTGAAGCGCAGCGGCAACTCCTTCTCCTCCAGCACCATGTCGTTCACCAGGTTGGTGAGCGAGACCTCGGCAGTCGGGATCAGCCAGAAACCGTTGTCGGTCCGGAACATGTCCTCGGCGAACTTCGGCAGCTGGCCGACGCCGTATACGGCGGTGTCCTTCACCAGCAGCGGCGGGCTGACCTCGGTGTAACCGCCCTCGACCGTGTGCAGGTCGAGCATGAACTGGGCCAGCGCCCGCTCCAGCCGCGCCAGATGGCTCTTCAGGAACACGAAGCGCGAGCCGGAGATCTTCACCGCGGCGGCGAAATCCATCTCGCCCGTCGCCTCGCCCAGCGCCACATGGTCCTTCGGCGGGAAGCTGAAATTGCGCTGGTTGCCTTCGCGGCGGATCTCGACGTTGCCGGTCTCGTCGGCGCCCTCGGGCACGTCATCGAACGGCAGGTTGGGCACCACCTCGAGGCGGATCCGCAGCTCCTCGTCGAGGCGGCTCGCCTCGTGCTCGCCGTCCTTCAGGCTCTGCTCGAGCGAGGCGACCTCGGCCATCAGCGCCTCGGCATCCTCGCCCTTGCGCTTGGCCATGCCGATCTGCTGGCTGAGCGCCTTGCGCTTCGCCTGGATGGCTTCGCTCTCCGAGATCGCTGCGCGGCGGCGCCTGTCGATCTCCAGGATCTCGGCCGAGAGCGGTGTCAGGCCGCGCTTCTTCAGGCCGGCGTCGAACGCCTCGGGGCTTTCGCGGATGAAACGTATGTCATGCATGGCTAGCTGCCGGACCCTTCGCCGGCCTTGGCGGCTTCCTCGGCCTTCTGCTCGGCCTCCTCGGCGGCCTTGTCCGCGGCCGCGCGCTTCCGCTCGATCACGCCGCCGATCAGGATGCTGATCTCGTAGAAGGCCATCAGCGGGATCGCCAGCGCGATCTGGCTGACCACGTCGGGCGGCGCCAGCACGGCGGCGATGACGAAGGCCACGACGACGGCGTAGCGGCGCTTGGACCTCAGCCCCTCGGAGGTGGCGATGCCGACCTGGATCAGCAGGGTCAGCAGGACCGGGACCTCGAAGGCGAAACCGAAGGCGAAGACGAGCTGCAGGATGCGTTCGAGATAGTCCGACGATCTCAGCGTCTTCTCGATGTCCGGCGGCGCGTACTGCGTCAGCATGAAGTTGATCACGTACGGCAGCACGACGTAGTACATCAGCGCGCAGCCGGCATAGAACATGAACGGCGTGGCGACGAGGAACGGCACAAAGGCGCGCTTCTCGTGGCGGTAGAGTCCCGGCGCGACGAACAGCCAGATCTGGACCGCGATCAGCGGGAATCCCACGATCAGTGCCACGAAAGCCGACAGCTTCACCGTGACGAAGAAGAACTCGAAGATGTCGAGGACAACAACCTTGTAGCCGTCGGCCAGCGCCGGCTGGATCAGGAACGAGAAGATCGGCTTGGCGAAATAGAACGTGATGAAGAAGACCAGGAAGAAGCACACGAGCGCATAGATCAGGCGCTTGCGCAGCTCGACCAGGTGATCGAGCAGCGGCATTGGCTTGTCGTCTTCGGGTCCGTCGTATGCCTGGGTCACGGATCACTTCGCAGCATGGGAGCCGCGTTATGCCGCCCTTTGGGGCGCAATTCAAAGCGCAAGTTGGCGCTCAGACGGCCGCGACGGCCTTGGCCGGCTTTTCTTCGGCTGAAACAACCGGCGCCGGAACTTCGGGTACGGCCGTTTCGGCAACCACCGGCGCCATGGCCGGCGTTGCGTCGGGGGCCGCGAGGGGCATCGCCGAGGCGCTTTCGAGCGCCGGCTGGGGCTCGGCCGCGATCTGCGGCGCCGATTCCGGCTCCGCGAGCGGATTGTCGAAGGTGGCCTTGGCGTCGGCCATGGCCTTCTCGCCCTCGGCCATGCCTTCCTGCAGCGCGCTCTTGATCTCCCGGGTGGGGTCGAGCGCCTGCAGGTCGAGCCCGGGCGTGGCCGTGAGCTGCTTCTTCACGTCATCGAGGTCGGCCTGGCGCACCATCTCATCGACATGGCCGCGGAATTCCGAGGCCATGCCGCGCATCTGGGCCATCCACTTGCCCCAGCTCCGCAGCAAGCCCGGCAGTTCCTTGGGGCCGATGACGACGAGCGCCACGACCGCAATGACTAGCAGCTCAGGACTATCGATACCGAACATGGCCGGTCAGGCCCTCACGTCGCCCGCGCTCAGATCTTGGCGGCGCTGTCCTGATGGTGGACCGTTCCGCCCGGCGGGGTCGTCGTCGCCTGAGCCGAGATCGGCTTGGCGCTGTCGCCCGGCTGCGTACCCGGCTGAGCCTGCGGCGGTGTCTCATCCTCTTTGGCCCCGACGCCCTTCTTGAAGGCCGAGAGGCCCTTGCCGAAGTCGCCCATGAGCTGCGAGACCTTGCCGCGACCGCCGAACAGCAGCAGCACGACGGCCAGCACGATCAGCCAGTGCCAAATGCTGAAGCTTCCCATTTCACAATGCTCCCAAGATCTATTGCAATCGGCGTGTCGAATTACGTGCCCCGATTATGGCACCCGGCACGAAGCCCCGGCAACCTGTCGAATAAGGCGGTTCCGGGGCGTCAGCGCCCGGGTTCCGCAGGGCTTTCCTCGACGGCGAGAGGCTCGTCGGCCTCGTCCTCCGTCGGCTCGAGCGGAAGATCGGGCTCATCAGGCCTGAAGATGGGGGGCTGCGAGCGGGCATCCAAGAGACCGGCGGCCTTCAACTCCTCCT
>CAIYWM010000443.1 GCA_903929895.1 uncultured Alphaproteobacteria bacterium | reverse complement strand
TCGCGCGCCAGTCCAATCTCGACATCATGACCGGCGAGCCGATCCCGCCGGACGACATGCGCATGATCTACCAGAAGGCAAACTACTTCTGGCACTCCGACTCGTCCTTCAAGCGCGTGCCGTCGCTCTGCTCGATCCTGACGGCGCGGATCTGCCCGCCCGAGGGTGGCAACACCGAATTCCTGAACATGCGGGCGGCCTGGGACGCGCTGCCGCCCGCCCTGCAGGCGACGATCCATCCGCTGGTGGCCGAGCATGCGCTGGCCCATTCGCGCGACCGGGTGCAGAAGGGCATCCTGAGCGCCAAGTCGCTGGCGGA
Source organism: uncultured Alphaproteobacteria bacterium (assembly GCA_903929895.1). GTDB lineage: Bacteria > Pseudomonadota > Alphaproteobacteria > Reyranellales > Reyranellaceae > Reyranella. The sequence goes on along the minus strand of CAIYWM010000443.1, from coordinate 1,244 downwards.
GCTGCCGCCGGTCAAGCAGCGCATGTTCCGCGACAATCCCATCAACGGCCGCCGCGCCCTCTATATCGGCGCCCATGCCGGCCGCATCCTCGACTGGCCCGAGCCGATGTCGAAGGCGATCCTTTGGGAACTGGCGCAGCGTGCGGAGCAGCCGGAGTTCATGATGTCCCATGCCTGGCGCGAGGGCGACGTGATCGTCTGGGACAATCGCGCCGTCCTGCATCGCGCCACTTACTACGATGCGACCAAGCACAAGCGCCTGATGCAGCGCACCACCATCGGCGGCGACGAACTGACGGTTCCCCAGTAACAGATGGCCGAACCCGCTTCAGCCGGTCCGCTCCCCGACGGCATGCCGTCGGGGCCACGCCGGCTCGCCGCCGTGGCGACCATCACCATCGGCCTGTCGATGGCGGTGCTCAGCAACTCGATGACCAATCTCGCCCTCCCCTACATCGCGAACGACCTCGCGATCACGGCGGAGAGCTCGATCTGGATCGTCAACGCCTACCAGATCGCCCTCATGATCATGCTGCTGCCGGTGGCGGCGCTGGGCGACATCGTGGGCTACCGCACCGTCTATCGCTGGGGCCTCGTCGTCTTCTCGCTGGCTTCGATCGGCTGCGTGCTGGCGCCCTCGCTCGCCTGGCTGATCACCGCGCGCACGCTCCAGGGGCTGGGAGGTGCGGCCATCATGGCCATCCAGCCGGCCTTGGTGCGCTCGATCTATCCGCGCGCCGCGCTGGGCCGCGGCCTCGGCTTCAACACCACCGTCGTGGCGACCTCGCTGGCCGCCGGCCCCAGCCTCGGCGCCGCGCTCCTTGCCATCACGAGCTGGCCGATCCTGTTCGCCGTCTACATTCCACTGGGTGTGCTGTCCTTCTTCCTTGCCGGCCGCTTCCTGCCCGTGACGACCCATGCCAAGCGACCTTTCGACGTGCTCTCGGCAGTGCTGTCCGGCGGCACGTTCGGCCTGCTCATCTTCGGCGTCGACGGAGTGGGCCACGGCCATCCCGTGCCTGTGATCGTGGCCGAGCTGCTGGGCGCGGCGCTGTTCGGTACACTATTCGTCTGGCGCCAGCGCAAGCTGGCGGACCCGATGATGCCGATCGACATGTTCGCCCGGCCGATCTTCTCGCTCTCGATCTCGGCCTCGACCTGCACCTTCGCCGCGCAGGGCCTGGCCTTCGTCAGCCTGCCCTTCTTCTTCCACACCGTCCTGGGTCGCGATGCGACCGCGACCG
>CAIYWM010000442.1 GCA_903929895.1 uncultured Alphaproteobacteria bacterium | reverse complement strand
TCCTCAGGGTGAGGTTCTGGTGTTTCGCTTGATTGATTCTACCTCATCCTGAGGAGCACGCCGCAGGCGTGCATCTCGAAGGATGGGCCACGGACGCGGTGCTTACGGCCGGTGCGCCTCCAGGAACATCCGGATGTGGCGCACCGCGAGCGGCACCCGTTCGGGCGTGTCCTTCCACGGATAGAGCGTGACCTGCGAATTGGGCGACAGCATCGCCACTTCCATCGCGACCTTGTAGGGATGCGGCGGGCTGTCGTCGGGGGCGACGAGGATCGGTGTCTTGCAGCTCTTCACGAAGTCGCGCGGCACGGTGAACACGAAGTCGGCCTTCTTCGTGTACATGTTGGTGAGGTACTGGCTCACCTGCTCCATCGTGTATTCGGGCCGCTTGGCCACGAAGTCGGGGCCCCAGCCCTTCATGTTGTTGTCGTAGAACTGGTTCGGCAACTCGGGGCGGAAGCCGGAGGGCTGCGTCAGGACGGCGGCGATCACACGGTCGCCCACGCGCTTGATCAGGTTCCAGATCAGCGGCTGGCCGATGCAATAGCCCAGCACCATGAACTGCTTGGCGCCGAGATGGTCCATCAGGCCGACATGGTCGTCGGTGATGGCATCCCAGGTGCGCTCGATGTCGAGCGGGCCGGTCGACTGGCCGCCATTGGCATTGCGCAGGTCGGCGCAGATGCAGCGGAAGCGGTCGCTGAATTCCTTCATCGCGCTGAACGGATGGGTCTTGTCGAGACCGGCGATGGTCGAGTTGAGCCCACCGCCTGGAATGATCAGCAGCGGCAGCCCCGAGCCCGCCTCCTCGTAATGAATGCGGACGTCGCCCTTTTCGTAGAATGGCATGGTGTCTTCTCCCTGCCGCCAGCGTGCCATGCGCGGCGGCAGGGTGCAAAGCGGGCCGCGGTCAGCCCAGCAGCCGCTTCACCACGTCGAGCTGGATGTGGGCCGCGTCGACCATCTCGGCGATCGGCACGCTCTCGTTGGCGGCATGGCCCTGCGCGCCGGAGCCGGGGCCGAAGTTGATGATCTCGATGCCGTCGTCGGCATAGTAGCGGCCGTCGCTCACGCCGGTGGCGTTGAGGAACTTCACCTTGCGGCCGCTGTGGGCCTTCACGGCGGCCTCGAAGGCGCCGACCGCCGCGCCGTTCTCGGGCGCGAAGAAGCCGTTGGTGCCGGTCAGGAACTCGACGCCGTACATCGACTTCGGCTCGCCGACGCCGTCGACCACCTTCTTCAGCTCCTTGAACGCGTCCTTCACCTTCTCGTTGGGCAGCAGGCGGCGGTCGATCTCGACCGTGCAGGCCGACGGGACGACGTTGGTGTTATGGCCGCCATGGAACATGCCGATGTTCACCGTCGACTTCATCGCGCCCGAGACGCGATCCGCCAGCGCCTTGTCGTAGTAGGAGCTGAGGGCGCCCACGAGGCGCATCATGCGCAGGATGGCATTGTCGCCGGCTGCCGGATTGCCGGCATGGGCGGCGCGGCCCTTGGTGGTGAGGCGTGCCCACATGACGCCGCGCTCGGCCACGATCAGGTTGTTCTCGGTCTGCGCGCCCAGGATCAGCGCGTCGGGCCGCACCTTGCCGCTCTTGCGGAGGAACTCCATGCCCTCGGGCCCGAGATTCTCCTCGTCGGCCACGAAGGTGAAGATCAGCTCGCCCGAAGCCGGACCGCCGCGCCGCGCGATCTCCTCGGCGATCCAGATCTGCACGGCCATGCTGCCCTTGCAGTTGCCGGCGCCCAGCCCGTAGACGAGGCCGCCCTTCACCAGCGCCTTGTAGGGATCGCTCTTCCAGTTGGAGCGTTCGCCGACGCCCACCGTGTCGACATGGGCGTTGAAGGCGATGGTCGGGCCTTTCGCCTTGCCCTTCATGCGCGCCACGACATTGTCGACGCCCTTCTTGTGCGTCGCGATCTCGACCTTGTAGCCCGCCTTCTTCAGGCGCTTCGCCGTATAGGCGCAGATCTCGACCGAGGTGCCGGGCGGGTAGGGGCTCGGCAGCGCGATCAGGTCGGACAGGATCGCTACGAGTTCGGACTGCATCTTCTTGGACATGGCGCGATATCTTTCCTTGAGAATTCGATGTCATCCCGAGCGTAGGGAGGGACCTTTGCGCGGCGGTGAGAAAGGTCCCTCGCTACGCTCGGGATGACAATGTGCGGATTAACGGGTCGTGCGTCTCGGGATGGTGCGTGTTCAACGATTGGCCAGTTCGACCAGCACCTCGACCAGGACGCGGGCGCCGGCGGCGAGGTCCTGCGGGGTGGCGTTCTCGATTTCGTTGTGGCTGATGCCGCGTTCGCAGGGAACGAAGATCATGCCGGTGGGGCAGAGATGGGCGATGTGCATGGCGTCGTGGCCCGCGCCCGAGGGCATGTCCATGTTGGAGAGGGTCAGCTCGTTTGTCTTGGCGCGCACCAGATCGACCACCATCGGATCGAATAGAGTCGGCGGCACGACGGTCACGCGCTCGATGCCGGCGGTGCAAGGGGCGGCCTTTGCCGCGACGATCTCCTTCAGCTTCTTCTCGTGCGCCTCCAGGACCGCGTCTTCGGGGTGCCGCATGTCGATGGTGAAGACCGTCTGTCCCGGCACGGTGTTGGGTGAGCCCGGTGCGACATCGACACGGCCGATGGTGAAGCGCAGCGTGTCGTCCTTGTCGGTCGTGGCCTCGTACATGGCCTGCGCGATGCGAAGCGCCGCGGCAAATGCATCCTTGCGGGCGGCGCGCGGCGTGGTGCCGGCATGCGCTTCCTCGCCGTGCGTCGTGACGATGTAGCGGCGGCTGCCCTGGATGGCGGTCACGACGCCGATCGTCTTGCGCTCGTTTTCCAGTCGCGGGCCCTGCTCGATATGGGCTTCCACATACCCGTCGAGCGGGAAGCCGGGCTTGCCGCCCAGCAGCGGCGCCGGGGCGGCCCTCAACGTGTCGGCGAGCGCGTCCTTCAGCACGACGCCCTTCCAGTCCTTCGCCTGCAGCATCTCGTCGAGGTCGTAACGGCCGGCGAACACCGCCGAGCCCATGGCGCCCGGCTGGAAGCGCGAGCCCTCCTCGTTGGTCCAGGCGACGGCCACCACGGGACGGCGCGTCTTCACGCCGGCATCCTCCAGCGCCTCCAGCGCCTCGAAGGCCGCCAGGACGCCGTACATGCCATCGAACCGGCCGCCGGTCGGCTGGCTGTCCATGTGCGAGCCGCTCATCACCGGCCGCGCCTTCGGGTCGGAGCCTTCGCGGCGCACGAAGAGATTGCCGATCGCGTCGGTCGAAACCGCGAAGCCGCGCGCCTTTGCCCACGAACCGAGCAGGTTGCGGGCCGCGGCATCCTCGGCCGACAGCGCCTGCCGGTTGACGCCGCCCTTCGGCGTGCCGCCCAGCTTCGCCATGTCGGCGTGCCGCCGCCACAGACGCTCTTCCCGGATCGCTTCGGCCGCGCTCATCTCGTCTCCACAAGCTTGTCGCGCGAGCTATAGCCGCGCCATAGTCGGTCTTCAATCGCCCGACACTTGGGCGTCGCGTCTCCGGGGGCTTCATGCACAACCATCTCGACCGCAACCTGATCGGCTACGGCCCCAACCCGCCGCATGCGCAGTGGCCGGGCGATGCCCGCATCGCGGTGAGCTTCGTGCTGAACTACGAGGAAGGCGGGGAGAATACGATCCTGAACGGCGATCCCGCCTCCGAGGTCTTCCTGACCGAGACGCCGGGCGGCACGCCCATCGTCGGCGGCCGCGACCTCTCGACCGAGTCGATGTACGAGTACGGCAGCCGCGCCGGCTTCTGGCGCATCCTGCGGCTCTTCCAGGAGCGCAACATGCGCTTCACCTCCTGGGCGGTCGGCCGCGCGCTGGAACTCAATCCCGCCGCCGGCAAGGCGATGGCCGAGGCCGGCCACGAGGTCGCGAGCCATGGCTGGCGGTGGATCAACTACAAGGACTTCACGCTCGAGCAGGAACTCGAGCATATGCGGCAGGCGGTGAAGGTGATCGAGCAGACGGCCGGCCGTGCGCCGGTCGGCTGGTACACCGGACGCTTCGGCCTGCACACGCTCGAAGCGGTCATCAAGCATGGCGGCTTCCTCTATTCGAGCGATTCCTACAGCGACGATCTTCCCTACTGGGTGAAGGTGTCGGGAGAGCCGCACCTGATCATTCCCTACACGCTGGAAGTGAACGACATGAAGTTCGGCGTGGCGCCGGGCTACACCGCGGGCGACGGCTGGCTGCAGGCGATGAAGGACAGTTTCGACGTGCTCTATGCCGAGGGTGCGCGCGCGCCGAAGATGATGTCGATCGGCCTGCACTGCCGCCTCGCCGGACGGCCCAGCCGCGCCGCGACCCTGGCGCGGTTTCTCGACTACGTTGCCTCCAAACCAAAGGTCTGGGTGGCGACTCGCGAGGAGATCGCGCGGCACTGGATCGCGACCCATCCGGCCGCAGGAGCCTGATCGGCACCTGCGCCGTTACAATTGAAACACGAAAGGACTCGCTGTCCGGTTGCGCCGCGGCGCGTCCTGCCTGCGCGGCGCAGGGCACGACGGAGCACTTAAGCCCGGCCAGCCGGCATCCTGGTGACATCGGCCGGGGCTCGTTCGCACCTGCAGCGTGGCTGCGCCGTCATGCTCGCCGGGGTTTACCCTGGGGATAAAATCGTGTGAACAATGTCGGGCCGTGAACACTTTTCAATCCGCCACCCTTCCGATCCTGCTCGCCGCGCTCTTCGTCGGCCCGGGATGCGCGACCAAGCCGCCTGAGACGGCCGCGGTGCCGCAAGGTCCGACGGAGCATGAGGCCTTTGTCCAGGCGCGCAAGAACGAGGTCATTCAGTCGCTTGCGGTCTGCGAAAGCGGAAGCTGGGGACCGCATTCGAACCGCATCACCGGCGGGCGCGGTACCTATCACGGCCGCTTCCAGTATACGCCGCGCACCTACATCACCATGCAGCAGCGCCGCGACGGCACGGTGCTGACGGTCCAGGAAGCCATCGAGGCGGCGCAGGATTACGAGAAGGCCGCTTCGCTCACGTCCTGGGTGATGTTCGAGCAGGGCGAAGCCTGGCACTGGCCCCTCTGCAACCGCAAGCTCGGCCTCACCGCCAAGGTGAGGGAAATCAACGCGCTCTGACGGGGCAGTTCACCGCAGTTCGGCGCAGAATTCCTGGATGCGCGTGCAGCCTTCGCGAAGGCTCGCCATGTCGGTGGCGTAGGAGATCCTGAAGTAGGGGCTCATCCCGTAGGCGGCGCCCTGCACGGTCGCGACATGCTTCTCTTCGAGCAGTGCGGTCACGAAATCGGTGTCGGTGGAAATCCTGCGGCCGCCCTTCGTGGTCTTGCCGATGCAGCCCGCGATGTTGGGGAACACGTAGAACGCGCCCTCGGGCATGTGGCAGGTGACGCCCTTCGCGGCGCGCAGCATGGCCACGACCTCGTCGCGGCGCTTCTGATAGTCGGCGGCGCGCTCCTTCAGCAACTCCTGGGGTCCATTGAGTGCGGCAACGGCGGCGGCCTGGCTGATCGTCGAGATGCCCGAGCCGATCTGGCCCTGCATGTTGGTCATGGCCGCGATCATCGCCCGCGGCCCCCCGGCGAAGCCGACCCGCCAGCCGGTCATCGCATAGGCCTTGGACGCGCCGTTGACGGTGAGCGTGCGGTCCTTCAGGGCCGGCTCGACCTGGGCCACGGTGCTGAACGTCGCGTCGCCATAGACCAGGTGCTCGTAGACATCGTCTGCCATTACCAGCACGTGCCTGTGCTTCATGAGCACGTCGCAGATCTGGCGCATCTCGGCCGGCGAGCAGACCGCGCCCGTCGGATTGTTGGGGAAGTTCAACACCACCCATTTGGTCTTCGCCGTGATCACGGCGTCGAGATCGGCGGCACGCAGCTTGAACTGGTTGTTCTCCGGGCAGGACACCTGCACCGGTATCGCCCCGGCGATCACCGCCTGGTCGGCATAGGAGATCCAGCCGGGCGCGGGGATGATGACCTCGTCACCCGGGTTCACGCTGGCCATCAGCGCGTCGTACATGATCTGCTTGCTGCCGTTGGAGACCATGATCTCGTCCAGCGCATAGTCGAGACCGTTGTCGCGCTTGAACTTCCGCTGGATCGCTTCCTTGAGAGGCCTGATGCCGTCCTGCGGCGGATACTTGGTCTCGCCAGCCAGCGCCGCCGCATGCGCCGCTTCGATGGCATGCACCGGGGTGGGGAAGTCGGGCTCGCCCGAGGACAGGCCCACGATCTTCACGCCCTGGGCGCGCAGGTCGCGCACCTTGCGGGTCATCGCGGCCGAGGCCGACACCTTCACGTTCTTCAGACGATCGGCAACCTCGAACATGTGTCCCCTCAGACCCTGGCTTCAGTTCTTCTTCCGGATGGTGAGCGCGATACCGCCCAGGATCGCCGCCGAGGCAATCAGCAGCCGTGCGGTGATCGGCTCGGCGAGTAGCACCGCACCCCCCAGCGCGGCAATGGCGGGGACGCAAAGCTGTATTGTGGCGGCCGACGTGGCGGTGAGCGCGGGCAGCGCCGCATACCACAGCACATAGCCCAGGCCCGAGGTCACGGCGCCCGAGGCCACGGCGTACATCAGCCCCGTCGTGTCGGGACTGGACTGGCTTGCCGCAGCCAGGCTGAGGACGGCGGCAAAGGGCACGGCGCGGATGAAATTGCCGCCGGTCGCCGCAGTGGCATCGCCGGCGCCGCGACCCAGCAACGAGTAGATGCCCCAGGCAAGGCCAGCCGCCAGCATCAGCCCTGCAGCGATGACCGGCGGCGCCGAGAGTCCGGGCAACAGCAGCCAGACGAGCCCTGCGACTGCCACCAGCACGCCGACGAGCCGCAGCCCGACCAGCCTTTCGCCGGTGAACAGGCCGTAACCGGTCATCGTGAGCTGCACCGCGCCGAACAGCAGCAGCGCGCCGGTCGCGGCGGTGAGATCGCGATAGGCGAACGAGAAGCAGATCGCATAGGCAAAGAGCATGGCGGCCATCGGCCAGCTTCCTGCCGCCAGCGGCTGCTTTCCGCGGGAGCGCAGCAGGATCCAGAGAACCAGCGCGCCCGAAGCGAGACGGATCGAGGTGAAGCTTGCGGCGTCGATCGAGGTGTCGCGCAAGGCGATGCGACAGAGCAGCGAGTTGCCGGCGAAAGCCAGCATCGCGAAGACGATCAGGAGGGCGGTGCGCGCCGCTCCGCCCTCCCGACCCATCTCAGCTGGCAAGGCCGTAGAGCTTCATCGCATTGTCGCGCACGATCTTGCGCTTCACCTCGGGCGAGACGCCGGTCAGTTCCCGGGCCAGGAACTCCTGGCTGTCCGGCCAGATGCCGTCGGGATGCGGATAGTCCGAGCCCCACATGACGTTGTCCTCGCCGAGATGGCGCAGCAGCTCGATACCGACCGGATCGGTCTGGTAGGTGGCGTAGAACTGCCGGTGCCAGTACTCCGACGGCTTCATCTTGAGGTCGAGGTCCTGGAACTGGTCCTCCCATTCGAGGTCCATGTGCTGCAGCACATAGGGGATCCAGCCGAGCCCGGCCTCGCCGATCACGATCTTGAGGTTGGGATAGCGTGCCGGGGCGCCGGAATAGATCAGGCCCATCAGCATCGTGCTCATGTGCATCTGGAAGCCGGTGATGTGCACGGCGAAGATGCGGCGCTGGATTTCAGGCGAGAACTTCGTGACGTCGGGCGAGCGGCCGCCGATCGTGTGGAAGTGCAACGGGATGCCGGTCTCGTGGCCGAACTTCCACAGCGGCTCCCAGAACTGATCCCAGAGCGGCGTCATGTCGGGGCGGTTGGCGATGTCGAGGCCCTTCACGCCGCGCTTGGCGCAGCGCATCGCCTCGGCGACAGACTCTTCCATGTCGTAGTTCGGGATGTTGGCCAGGCCGACCAGACGATCGGGCGCCTGCTGGCAGAAATCGTGCAGCCAGTCGTTGTAGATGCGCAGCATCACGATCGCGGCTTCCGGATCGTTCAGCCGGCCGCTCGATCCCAGCACGCCGTACAACACCTCGGCCTGCACGCCGTCGCGGTCCTGGTCCTTGAGGCGATGGTCGACCTCGGTCAGGCGGCGGATGCCCTTCTTGCCGTCGCTATAGAGGCCGGTCGAGGCCATGCGGTCGGAGCGGTGGATAATGCCCGGCACATATTCGCGTCCCGCCGAGCCCATGCCGTTCACGAGTCCGAACTTCGCACCGTTGGCACTCGTCCATTCCGGTCCCTTGGGGCCGTCGACGACATGCGGCATGCGCGCCTTCATCGAGGCGGGTGCGTTGCTGGTGAAGAGATCCGGCGGCAGCCAGATCAGGTCGATATGCCCATCCGCCGAAATCACGTCGTACTTCATCGCGCGATCCTCCTGGCGCCCCATTCCTCTGGGGTCGTCCACTTTCCAGAGTGCGCCGGCCTTACCTCCGTCGCAATGGGATCGCTGAACGAGGCCGGTGCCTTGCTGGATTTCCGTCCGCGCTGCAGTGTGGCGTCGGCGATGCCGCAACGGCGCGATCTCGCGGCATCACAGGGACCATTGCGATGCTCGCGAGCCGCTCTGCGATTTCTGAAGTGCGCGACGCGCGGCCGACCGCCCTGAAGGCCAAGTCGCGCGTCCCTTATGGTTCAGTCACGGGTGGTGTCAGCGCGGCTTGGTTGCCGCGCCGCCGGCTTCCAGGACGATCGGCACGTCGAAGTAGGTGACCTCGGGGACGACGCCATAGGTCGCGGTGGCCTTGGCCCGCCAGCCGTCGCTGAACCACGCCTGCGCCTCGGCCCGGCTGTTCCACAGGTAGATGCCGCCGAACTTGCCGTCATCGGAGAGCGTGAAGTACTTGCGGGCCAGGCCCGGCAGGGCCTGATACTGCGGCATCGATTTCTGCATCGCCGCAACTGCCTGCTCGCGCGGGGTGCCGGACGGGAGCGGGATGCTGACGACCACCGCCACGGGCCCCGATGTCGTCTTGGCCGGCGACGACGACGCGGACTGGGCAAGCCCGGTCGAGACGAGTGTTGCGGTCATGGCCGCGCCTGCTGCGATGGACAGGATCGTTCTGGCGATCATCGATTACCTCCTTTGTGGGTCACGCCAAGGTGATCCGAATGCACCGTGAAATCCGTCCCGTTCCACGCCAAACTGTTTTGCGTCTTCCGCAACAGTGGAGAAGCATCGGTCGATGCAGACCGGCGACCTCGAATGGCTTCTGGCGATCGCCCGTGCAGGCTCCCTCAGTGCGGCGGCGAAGGCACGGGGCGTTGCGGTATCGACTGCGGCGCGACGGCTCGATGCGCTCGAAGCCGAACTCAAGGTGCGTCTCATCGACCGTCGTCCCGGCGGTGTGCGGTTGACGCCGGAGGGGACGCGGATCGCGGCCCTTGCAGGGCCCGCGATCGACACGGCCGACCGGATCGAGCGTGCGGCTGCCACGATGCGCTCAGGCAGCCAATTGCCGGTGAGTGTTTCCGCGACGGAGTTCGTCGTCTCCGGAATTCTGGCGCCGGCCCTGCCGCGTCTGTGGGCGAAGCATCGCGGTCTGTCGATCATACTCCGCTCCCAGGCCGACCTGGTGAGTCTGGCTTCCCGCGACGCGGACCTCGCGATCCGCATGTCGCGCCCGAGAGGCGCGAGTCTGATGGCGAGGAAGCTGCCTCTCCTGCGGCTCGGGCTGTTTGCCAGTCCGGCGTATCTCGGCGGCCGGAGCCCTGACGGCCTGCGCCTGGGCGAGGAACGGCTGCTCGTCTACGACGACAGTTATGGACCCCTGCCCGAACGGGAATGGGTCGATGCCGGGGGCTTTGCTCCCGCGGTGGCGCTTCGTACGGGCTCCACGCGGGCGCTCGTGGCGGCGGCCGAGGCCGGCGGCGGCATTGCCCTGTTGCCGGCGGTCGTGGCCAGACCGAGAGGCCTCGTCGAAGTGCCGGCGCCGACCGTTCTGCCGGGGCGAACGCCATGGCTGATCGCCCATCGGGACCTGCGTCGTCTGCCGCCGATCCGCGCGGTTCACGCCTGGATCGTCGAGACCTTTGCCGCCCTGCCTTTCGGCCGCTGAAGGAGCCGTGCTGGCCGGTCGGTCCGGCGTCCCGGCTTCACCGCGGCTGGACCTCACGATGGACGATCGGTTCGAAGCCCTCCGCCTCGGTGGGAAGGACGAAATGCTTTGGGAAGGCGTCGAATTCGGCATCGCTCACCACCTATTCATGCGTACCGCGGGCATTGCGGTGGGCGAGGCGGGCCCGACAGACTTCGTCGGGCGGATTCATCAGGTCATCGCATCGTTGCGCGAAAACGTCCGGGCCCCACGGCAGGATTCTTTGGGTACAGTGCGACCATGAAAGCCAACACGTCCTCATCCGCTACCGCCGACTGGCTCGCCAGCTTCGCCGCCTCCCTGACACGCGGTGATGCCGCCGCGACGGCCGCGCTGTTCACCGCGGACGGCTACTGGCGCGACCTCGTGTCCTTCACCTGGAACATCGTCACCCTGGAAGGACGGGCGGCGATCGCCGAGATGCTCGCCGCGCGCCTGGCCGACGTGCGGCCGGAGTCCTTCCGGGCGGGTGACCGCGAGGGCTGGTTCACTTTCGAGACGGCGCAGGGCCGCGGCAAGGGCCATGTCCGTCTGAAGGACGGCAAGGCCTGGACGTTCTTCACCGCGCTGATGGAGTTGAAGGGCTTCGAGGAGAAAAAGGGGCCGTCGCGCGAGCACGGCACGCAGCACGGCGCCTTCAGGGATCGCGTGACCTGGACCGACCGCCGCAAGGCTGATGCGCAGGAGCTGGGCTTCGACCGCCAGCCCTATGTCCTGGTGATCGGCGGCGGACAGGGCGGCATCGCGCTCGGCGCGCGGCTGAAGCGGCTCGGCGTTCCGACCCTGATCATCGACCGCAATCCGCGCCCGGGCGACGCCTGGCGCAACCGGTACAAGTCGCTCTGCCTGCACGATCCGATCTGGTACGACCATCTGCCATACCTGCCGTTCCCCGATCACTGGCCGATCTACACGCCCAAGGACAAGATGGGCGACTGGCTCGAGTCCTACACGAAGATCATGGAGCTCGATTACTGGCCGTCGACCACGTGCAAGAGCTCGTCGTTCGACGAGGCCAGGGGCGAGTGGACCGTCGTCGTCGAGCGTGACGGCCGGGACGTGACGCTGAAGCCGAAGCAGCTCGTGATCGCGACCGGCATGTCGGGCTTTCCGGAGATCCCGGAGTTCCCGGGCGCGGAGCGCTTCAAGGGCACACAGCATCATTCCAGCCACCATCGCGGCGGCGAGGGCTGGGCCGGCAAGTCGTGCGTCGTCGTGGGCTCGAACAATTCCGCGCACGACATCGCCGCCGACCTCTGGGAACACGGCGCCGACGTCACCCTGCTGCAGCGCTCGCCGACCCTGGTCGTGCGCGCCGATACGCTGGCGCGCAACCGGCCGCTCTATTCGGAGGAGGCAGTGGCCTCCGGCATCACGACCGAGATCGCCGATCTCACCACGGCCTCGATGCCCTACGGCGCACTCCCGAAGGTGATGCAGCCCGTGGTCGAGCAGATCCGGCGCGACGATGCGGATTTCTACGCGCGGCTGGAGAAGGCGGGTTTCAAGCTGACCTTCGGTGAGGACAATACCGGCATCGGGCCGATGTACCTGCGTCGCGGCTCCGGCTACTACATCGATGTCGGCGCCTCGGACCTGATTGCCGACGGTCGTATCAAGCTCAAGTCCGGTGTCGAGATCGAGCGCCTGACCGAGAAGTCGGTCGTGCTGAAGGACGGCACCGAACTGAAGGCCGACCTCGTCGTCTATGCGACCGGTTACGGATCGATGAACCAGTGGGCCGCCGAGCTGATCTCGCCCAAGGTCGCCGACAAGGTCGGCAAGTGCTGGGGCCTGGGCTCCGGCACCGCCAAGGATCCCGGACCCTGGGAGGGCGAGCTGCGCAACATGTGGAAGCCGACCGCGCAGGAAAACCTGTGGTTCCACGGCGGCAACCTGATGCAGTCCCGGCTCTACTCGATCTTCCTGTCGCTGCAGCTCAAGGCGCGCCTCGAAGGGCTGCCGACGCCGGTGTACGGCCAGGCGCCGGTGCATCACAAAGCGTGACCGGCGGCGGGGACGCCGGGCCGGTTCGCGACGTACACTGAAGACGCATGCACCGTTCCGCCCGCCGCCTCGTCCTCTGCCTCCTGCTCGCCGCGTCGGGCTGCTCGTTCAACATGGGCGAGCCCAACCTGCCGAAGACCGACTTCCGCGCGGACCTGAGCGGCGCGCGCGAGGTGCCGGCGACCGACAGCAAGGGCGAGGGCTACTTCGAGGCCGTCTACCGGCCCTCGACCAAGGTCCTGGAGTATAAAATCAACCTGGTGCGCCTGAGCGGTCCGGTCCGCCAGGCGGGGCTCTACGGCCCCGCCGCGCCCGGCCAGAATGCGGTGCAGGTCGTTCCCATCGACGTGCCGTTTTACGCCGACCGCTCGACCGTGAACGACGGCGTGACGCTCACCGAACAGCAGGCCCGGGAGGTGCTGGCCGGCCTCTGGTACGTCAACGTGATGACCGAGAAATATCCCGACGGCGAAATCCGCGGCCAGATCGTGCCGAGGAAGTAAGACGGGCCTCGGCTCCTACGCGGCCTTCATGTTCCTCGCACCCGCCCGGGGGAGAGGAACATGAGGAAAAGGCTCAGTCGAACTTCAGCTTCCAGTCGATCCATTCGCAGAGGCCGCGGCCCATCACGTCCTCGAGGTCGCGTCCCTTCAGCCAGGGCAGCTCTTCCGTGAAGAAGGTCACGCACTGGCGGTAGGTGCATTGCATGCGGGTGATGTCGGTGCCCCAGAAGAATCGCTTGGGACCGAAGGCGTCGAAGATGCGATGCAGCCCGTCCTGGATGTTCGTGAACGGGTAGCCCTTGGTCGAGTAATGCGGCGCGCCGGTCGCCTTGACCGCGACGTTGGGCAGCTTGGCCAGCGCCACCAGCTTGTCGAGATGGATGAAGGCCTCTTCGTCCTGGCCATGACGATTGAGGCCGCAATGATCGACGATCATCTTGAGGTTGGGATGCTTCTCGGCGATCTCGCGGAACTTGTCGGGGAAGATGCCGCCCATCGTCGCGACGGGGATGCCTTCCTTCTCGGCAGCGGGCCACACCCAGTCGAGCAGCCCGTCGTTCAGCCACTGCTGCTCGGCCGGCTGCAGCAGTGCCCAGCGCAGGCCCATCATGCCGGGCTGGTTGCGCCAGCCCTTGATGCGGTTGCGGCTCTCGGGGTCCTGCAGCGGGAATTGACCCATCACCGCGAAGCGGTCGGGATATTTCCGCGCGGCATCGAGGGCGAGCTGGTTGGAGGTCGGATCCCAGGAATAGGGCGGATGGATCAGCGCGGCATCGACGCCGGCCTCGTCCATCTCCTTCAGCGCCTGCTCGGCCGTGAATTTCTCGACCTTGCGATGCAGGCCCGAGGGCGGCGTCACGGTCTGCGACCAGATGTGGATCTGCGCATCGACGATCTTCATGTCGGCTTCCTCAGTTAGGGGTCGGTGCCGCCGGATCCAGCAGCTTCTCCTGCTTGAGCTCGCTCCACAGCTCGACCGGAATCTTCACGCTCATGTGGGCCACGTTCTGCTTCACCTCGGCGACGCTGAGCGCGCCGGGGATGACGGAGCAGAAGGCGGGGTGGAACAGCGGGAACTGCATCGCTGCGGCGCCGAGCGGCACGCCGTGCCGCTGGCACACCGCTTCGATCTTCTGCGCCTTCTCGACCAGGGGCTGCGGGGCGGCGACATAGTCGTGCGTCGCGCCGGCCTTCACGTTGCCGGTGAGGATGCCGGAATTGTACGGCCCGCCCAGGATCACCGAGACGCCGCGCTGGGTGCACTCCGGCAGGAACTCCTCCAGCGCACCCTGTTCCAGCAAGGTGTAGCGCCCGGCCAGCAGCATGCAGTCGAAGTCGCCCGCCTTGATGAAGCGCGTGCTGGTGTCGCTCTCGTTGATGCCGACGCCGATCGCTGAAATCACGCCGGCCTTGCGCAATTCGTCGAGCGCACGGAAGCCTGACTCCATCACCGTCTTGAAGCGCTCGTCGAGGATCGCGCGATCCTTGATCGTCCAGAAGTCGACGTCGTGCACCAGCGCGATGTCGATCCTGTCGAGCCCCAGACGCAGGTGCGAATGCTCCAGCGAGCGCATCACCCCGTCGTAGGTATAGTCGAACTGGGGCACGAAGCCCGGCAGGCCGTTCTCGCGGAAATCCCTGGGCGGGACCTCACCCGGCTTCCGCACATGCAGGATGCGGCCGACCTTGGTCGACAGCACGTAGCTGTCGCGCGGCTTCTCGCGCAGGGCGGCACCCATGCGCAGCTCGCTGCGGCCATAGCCGTAGAAGGGCGAGGTGTCGAAATAGCGGATGCCGGAATCATACCCGTCGTTGGTGAGCTGCACCGCCTCCGCATCGGAGATGGTGGCGCGGAAACCGCCCATGGGCGCGCCGCCGAGCCCGATCTCGGTGACTTCGAGCTTGGTCTTCCCGACCTTCCGGCGCTCGAGCGCTGTCATGTTCGTTTCCTCCGAGGAAAGGCGAGAGTACGAATTGCCTCCGGCCAACGCCACAGGAGATCCCATGACCGACGAGCGCCTCGTTCTGCACGGCAGTTTCACGTCGAGCTCGAGCTACAAGCCGATGCTCTTTCTCTCGCTCTCGAGCCTGCCGTTCTCGTTTCGCACGGTCAACCTGAAGAACGGCGTGCAGAAGGAAGCCGCGCACCTCGCGATCAACCGCTATGGCCAGGTGCCGGTGCTGCGCCATCGCGGCCTCACCCTGGTGATGTCGAACGTGGTCCTCGACTATCTCGCACGCGCGACCGGGCACTTCGAGCCCAAGACCGAGCAGCATCGCTGGCAGGCGCGCGAGTGGCTCGCCTGGGAGAACGACGCCATCACCAACGTGGCCCGCGTCCGCCACTTCGCACGCTTCCGTCCCGACGTGTCGCAGGACATCGTGAACTTCTTCCGGCCGGGTGCGGAGGCGGCGCTCGACTTCGCCGACAAGTCGCTGGCAGGACGCGAGTGGCTGGTGGGAGATGCCTGCTCGATCGCCGACATCGGCTGCTGGGGCCGCATGGTCTTTGCCCATGAAGGCGGCCTGTCGATCGACTCGCGGCCCCATCTCGCGGCGTGGCGCGACCGGCTGAAGGCGATGCCGGGCTTCGCGCTGCCCTACGATCTCATCCCGAAGAAGGACGCGGAGTACGCGGGGCGCTGAAGGCACTCAGCGTGGCGGAATGATCTTGATGCTCTGAAGCACGCCTTCGGCGATTTTCCGCCGCGCCGGCGAATTGTCCACGGCTTCGATCCGGGTAAGCAACCCCAGGTGCGTCTTGTCGATCCGTATGATGTACATTGTCATGCTGACAACGTCGCCGGCATCGTTCGTCGTCGCCGAAGGGTAGGAAAAGCCCGGAAATCCCGACATCGACGCGATGTTTCTGCGCTTCGGCGGTGCTGCCCTCGCGACCCTGAGCGCCACTGTGGCGATTTCGTCGAGGGTGTCGTCGTCCACTGGCGTGTCGCTCGTCTCGAGCAGCAGAGTGAAGCCCATACTTTGATCGCCGCTCATCAGGATGAGAGCGTAGTCGTCGCCTTCGTCGGTCTTCCAGTCGTCGGGTATGCGCAAGGAAAAGGCCGGAGTCCCGGTCGCCGGAAAACGTACTTCCTTGGCGACGGCAGGCTGCGCGGCGAACAATACGGCACACAGCGCCACGAGGATCGAAAGGCTACCGAGCTTGATCTTCATATCAGGTCTCCTGCTGCGCCACCGTCGGGCCTTCGCTCATGGTCGTAGTGCGGCGCATGTCGCGGACGATGGTGAGGTCGTCGAAGCGGCGGACGCGGTGCATGGTCGTGCGGTTGTCCCAGATCACGAAGTCATGCTTCGTCCAGCGGTGGACGTAGACGAACTCGGGCTGCGTCGCGTGTTCCATCAGGTCGCGGATGAAGGCCATGGCCTCCGGCCGCGGCCAGCCGACGATGGCGCCGATATGGGCCGAGAGGAGCAGCGACTTGGTGCCGGTCACCGGATGCGTGCGCACCAGCCGGTGCAGCACCGGCTTCATGCGATGGCGTTCCTCGTCGGTGAAGTTGGTGAAGCCCAGCTGGCCGCGCGAATAGATCAGCGAATGCTCGCAGACCAGATCGTCGATCTCTTTCTTCGTGGCCGCGTCCAGCGCGTCGTAGGCGGCACGCATGTCGGCGAACTCGGTGTTGCCGCCGTCGCGGGTCACGATGCGGCCGCTCAGCAGCGAGTAGCGCGCCGGCACGACGCGGAAGGTGGCATCGGAGTGCCACAGCCGGTTGCCGAGGGCGGCCATGCGGCGGCGGTCGTGGCGCTCCAGCTTCCTGTTCTGCTTGTC
>CAIYWM010000441.1 GCA_903929895.1 uncultured Alphaproteobacteria bacterium | reverse complement strand
GGTTACGTCGCGGCGATCCGCGCGTCACAGCTCGGCCTGAAGGTCGCCGTGGTCGAAAAGCGCGCGACGCTCGGCGGCACCTGCCTCAACGTCGGCTGTATCCCCTCCAAGGCGCTGCTGCAGTCCTCGCACCTGTTCGAGGAGGCGGGCCACGACCTCGCCGTGCATGGCGTCGTCGTGGCGCCCCCGAAGCTCGATTTCGGCCAGCTCATGAAGCGCAAGAGCGAGGTCGTCGAAGCCACGACCAAGGGCGTCGCCTTCCTGTTCAAGAAGAACAAGATCGCCTCGTACACCGGCGCGGGCCGGATCGAAGCGCCGGGCTCCGTGGCGGTCGTCGGCGACGACGGCGCCGTCAAGGAGACGCTGTCGGCCAAGAGCATCCTGATCGCCACCGGTTCGGAAGTGACGCCGCTGCCCGGCGTCACGATCGACGAGAAGAAGATCGTGTCCTCGACCGGCGCGCTGGAACTCACTGAAGTGCCCAAGCGACTGGTCGTGGTCGGCGCAGGCATCATCGGGCTCGAGCTGGGCTCGGTGTGGCGTCGCCTCGGGGCCGAGGTGACCGTGGTCGAGTTCCTCGACCGCATCACGCCCGGCGTCGACGACGAGGTCACCAAGTTCCTCCAGCGTACGCTCGCCAAGCAGGGGCTGAAGTTCAAGCTGGGCGCCAAGGTCACCAAGGCTGAGACCACCGACGCCGGCGTTAGGCTCACGGTCGAGCCTGCGAAGGGCGGCGCCGCCGAGACCCTCGAAGCCGACGTCGTGCTGGTCTCGATCGGCCGCCGGCCCTATGTCGCGGGCCTCGGGCTCGAGAAGGCCGGCGTGAAGATGACCGAGCGCGGCCGCATTGCCGTCGACGGTCATTTCCAGACCTCGGTGCCGGGCATCTATGCGATCGGCGACGTGATCGACGGGCCGATGCTCGCGCACAAGGCGAGCGAGGACGGTGTCGCCTGCGTCGAAACCCTCGCGGGCCAGAAGGGACACGTGAACTGGGATCTCGTGCCCTCGATCATCTACACCCAGCCCGAGGTGGCGTGGGTCGGCAAGACCGAGGAACAACTGAAGTCGGCCGGCGTTGCCTACAAGGTCGGCAAGTATCCGTTCACCGCCGACCCGCGCAGCCGCGCGAATGGCGCCACGGAGGGTTTCGTGAAGGTTCTGGCCGACAAAGCGAGCGACAAGGTGCTGGGTGTCCACATCTTCGGCGCCGAGGCCGGTACCATGATCGGCGAAGCCGCCATGGCGATGGAGTTCTCCGCCTCGGCCGAGGATATCGGCCGCGTCTGCCACGCCCATCCCACGGTCAACGAGGCGCTGAAGGAAGCCGCGCTCGCCGCGTGGGACAAGCCGATCCACCTCTAGGACCGCCATGCGCCAGCCGCTGATGGCGCTCGCGATCATGGCCTGCCTGGTCATGTCGGTGGTCGGCGGTTTCATCCCGCTCCTGCAGGGCTGGATCTTCTTCGTGATCGCCCTCTATCTGCTGGCGACGGAATTCGAGACCGGTCGCAAATGGGTGACCTCCGCCCGGCGGCGCTGGCCCACGCTCGACAAGTGGATCGTGAAGGCGCGCGACCACAAATGGGCGCCGCGTCACCTCAAGGAATTCGAGGACATGACGGATCCGTCGAAGTAGCCGTCAGCTCTTGCCTTCGAAGCCGCGATAGACCGCTTCGGCGATCGGCAGCAGCTCCTCGCGGCTGGCGGGCGCCGTCACCGCAAAGCCGAATCCCTGGTCGATCCAGGCGAAGGTCGAGGCTTCGCCTTCCTTCTGGAAGCGGAAGGCCGTCTCGGTTCCCTCCGTCGC
>CAIYWM010000440.1 GCA_903929895.1 uncultured Alphaproteobacteria bacterium | reverse complement strand
GATCGTACTTCGGCGCGTCCTGCGAACGGATGTTCACGAATATTTGTGCCGAGGCCGGCATCGCAAGCGCACACCAGCTCAGCGCGAGCGCCAGCACGGCGCTCGTTGCTCCCTTGATCATGTCGCTTCCTCCCGCCGGTGTATCCCCGGCTATGGGACGGAGCCTATCCCGGGTCGCGAGTGCCGCCAAGCGGCTCGACGGCCGCCGCGGGGTTCGCCTAAAGTCTGCCCATGCCCATCGAGTTTACGATCGATCACGAAAAGCGCTTCGTCCACGCCCGGGTCCTGGGCGTTATCGTGCTGAAGGACATAGAGGACTTCGCCGACGCGGTCGTGGCCCAGAACGCGCTCACCTATCGCAAGCTGTTCGACGCCAGCAAGGGCGATGGGACCTACGACGAGAAGGACGTCATGACACTCGCTGCCCGCGCGGCGGCCTATGCGAGCCTCGCCAAGCGCGGGCCACTCGCATTGATCCCCAGGCCCGGCCATAACGCCGACCTCGCCCGGCGATACGTGAATCTCGGCAAGTTCACCGGCCAGGCGCAGATTTTCGACTCGGCCGAGGACGGCCTGAAGTGGCTGGAGGCCCAGCCCGAAAGCGAACGCTGATCACGACGCTGCAACGTTGCCCTGCGCGAGGCGGCGCAGCGACGCCGGCACCTGATCGTCCTCGGCCGGTTGATAGACGACGCTGAACAGGCTGCGCGCCCTGGCGAGCGCCTCACCGAAGCCCTGCTGCTCGCTCTCGAAGGAATCGAACCCGCAGCGCAGCATGAATGCCACCTGGTCCTGCAGCACGCCGCCGGTGGCGCGCAGCTCGCCGCGATAGCCCATGCGGCCGCGCAGGAGACGCGCCTGACTGTAGGCGCGACCGTCGCTGAACTTGGGAAACTCCAGCACGATCAGGCGCAGGCGCCCGACATGCGGCGCGAGGTCTTCGACCGGATCGGTGTTGCCCAGCGACACCGCCGGCCATTCGGGCCGCGCCTGCCACTCGGCGAACGGCAAAGCGACGTAGGATGCGGGCAGTCCCGCTTCGCTAAACAGCGGCATAGACTCTCTCCTTGAAGGGTTCGGCGCCGATGCGCCGGTAAGTATCGACGAAGCGCTCGCCGTCCCGGCGCACATCGAGATAGATGGCAACCAGCGCGTCGACCGCCTCGACCACCTTGTCCGCCGCGACGGCGGGCCCGAGGATCGTGCCGATCGCTGTCCTTCCGAAGTCGACGTCGCCGCCGAGGCTGATCTGGTAGAGTGTCCGTCGTCAGATAATTTGAGACAGATCGGGTCTATTTAGAAGAGAGGCTCCTGCGCATCTGCTGATTGATGTTAAGCGGCGATTGCACGGTGGTTCAAGCGTCTGGATTGGATGGTCTGTCGTTTAATCCTTTCTCGTTCCAGGAGGATGGTCTGGCCGCGCCCGAAGTAGACGTCGGCCGGTGTCAGATTGTCGATGGCCTCGTGGTAACGCTGATGGTTGTAATGATCGACGAAGGCATTGATCTGAGCCTCGAGATCGCCGGGCAGATAGTAGTTCTCGAGCAGGACGCGGTTCTTCAACGTCTGGTGCCAGCGCTCGATCTTGCCCTGGGTCTGGGGATGGAAGGGGGCGCCACGAATGTGCCTGATGCCGCGATCCTCGAGCCATTCCGCCAGATCGCCGGCGATGTAAGAGGAACCGTTGTCGCTCAGCAGACGTGGCCGATGTGCAACCCGGGCGTTCTCGCAGCCTGATGCCGTGAGCGCCAGTTCCAGGGTGTCAGTCACATCCTCGGCCTTCATCGTCGTGCATAGCTTCCAGGAGATGATGTAACGCGAGAAGTCGTCGAGGATGGTCGACAGATAGAACCAGCCCCAGCCGATCACCTTGAGATAGGTGAAGTCGGTCTGCCATAGCT
>CAIYWM010000439.1 GCA_903929895.1 uncultured Alphaproteobacteria bacterium | reverse complement strand
CCCGGCGCGAAGGGCCTGCGCGACGCCCTCGCGGCCAACCCTCATGTGAAATACGCGCGCGGCGACCGCCGCGGCTACGCCACGGTGGACCTTACGCCGGCGCGCTGCACGGTCGGCTTCGAGGCGATCGACGACGAAAAGAAAAAGGACGGCACGGTCGCGCGGCTCGCGACCTTCGTCGTCGAGGATGGCGCGGTGGGCGCGCGTCCATCATAGAAACGCGACGCCCTCTAAAAGGGCCGTCGCCTCACGATGGTACCCCCGGTCGGGCTCGAACCAACACTCCGTCAGGAACCTGATTTTGAGTCAGGCGCGTCTACCAATTCCGCCACGGGGGCACATCGTCGTGCGCGGCGAATAAAGCCGATGGGCGGAACCGGGTCAACGCTTGCGAGCGGACTTTCTGTCCGCTCTTATGCGGCCCTCATGCATCCCTATCATCACGCCCGCACCCATCCCGACAAGCCCGCCTACATCATGGCCGGCAGCGGCGAGACGGTGACCTATCGCCAGCTCAACGCGCAGTCCAACCGCATCGCGCAACTCTTCCGCTCGCTGGGTCTCCAGGCGGGCGACCATGTCGCGATCTTCCTCGAGAACAACCCGCGCTTCTTCGAGATCTGCTGGGGCGCCCAGCGCTCGGGCCTGGTCTACACGGCGATCAGCTCGCGCCTCACCGCCGCCGAGGTCGACTATATCGTCACCGACTGCGGCGCCCGGCTGTTCGTCACCTCGAAGGCGCTGGCCGACAAGGCGGCCGAACTGGTGCCGCTGATGAAGGCTGCGCCGCATCGCTACATGATCGACGGCACGATCCCCGGCTACGAGTCCTGGGAAGATGCGGTCGCGGGCCACCCCGCGACGCCGGTCTCCGACGAGACGGCCGGCCACGACATGCTCTATTCGTCGGGAACGACGGGACGGCCCAAGGGCGTCATGCCGGTCGTCGAGCCGCAACCGATCGACTTCGACAATCCGCTGCTGGCGATCAGCCGCAAGCTCTACGGCATCGACAGCGACACGGTCTATCTGTCCCCGGCGCCGCTCTATCATGCGGCTCCGCTGCGCTTCAACATGAGCGTCATGCGGCTGGGCGGCACCTCGGTGATCATGGAGCATTTCGACGCCGAGGAATATCTGTCGCTCATCTCGAAACATAAAGTCACGCACACCCAGGTCGTGCCGACCATGTTCGTCCGCTTCCTCAAGCTGCCCGAGGAAGTCCGCGCGAAATACGACGTCTCGTCGCTGAAGTGCGCGATCCACGCCGCCGCGCCCTGCCCGATCCCGACCAAGGAAGCGATGATCCAATGGTGGGGCCCGATCGTCTGGGAGTATTATGGCGGCACCGAAGGCAACGGCCTCACCATGTGCAATGCCACCGAGTGGATGGCGCACAAGGGCACGGTCGGTCGCGCCATCGTCGGCAAACTCAAGATCTGTGACGACGAGGGCAATGAACTGCCGAGCGGCGAATCCGGCACGGTCTACTTCGCCGAGGGTCGTCCGTTCGAGTATCACAACGACCCGAAGAAGACCGCCGAATCGCGCCATCCCAAGGGCTGGAGCACCCTGGGCGACGTGGGCTATGTCGATGCCGACGGCTTCCTGCATCTCACTGATCGCAAGGCGTTCATGATCATCTCCGGCGGGGTGAACATCTACCCGCAGGAGTGCGAGAACCTGCTGATAAACCATCCAAAGGTGATGGACTGCGCCGTGTTCGGCGTACCCAACGCTGACTTCGGCGAGGAAGTGAAGGCCGTCGTCCAGCCGCGCCACATGGAAGATGCCGGCCCGGCGCTCGCTGAGGAGCTGATCGCCTACTGCAGGCAGCACCTCTCGGCCATCAAGTGCCCGCGCAGCGTCGACTTCGAAGAGGAGCTCCCGCGCCACCCGACCGGCAAGCTCTACAAGCGCCTGCTGCGCGACCGCTACTGGCAGGGCATGGCGAGCAAGATCGCATAGTCACCAACCAACCTCGCTGGACTTAACCATATAACTGGTTATAAGGTTATCCAACCGACAGGGAGGTTGCCATGACGGCGGAGCTGCGTGCGCTGAACGCCAGGTTCATCCACAATTTCATCACCAACGACGTCGCTGGACACGATGCGATCCTGCACGAGGACTTCATCTGCATCTCGCCGGCGGGCGGGCGCGTCAGCCGCGCCGACTATCTCGCGGAATGGGAGCATGGCTTCGATCCCGCCCGCATCCCCTATTTCGACTATCGCGACGAGAAGATCGACGTGTTCGGTGACACTGCCCTCCTGCGCTCAACAAACAGGAGCGTGCGCCTGAAGGACGGCGTCGAGACCGTCGGCATGACGATGTACACCGACGTCTATGTCCGTCAGGACGGCGCGTGGAAGTGCATCCAGGCGCAGATCACTCCGGTCCAGCCCGCTCACTACCCGCCCGACGAAACGATCGTTAAGAAATACGTGAAGGGCGTGGCGCAGGCATAGGCCCCCGGCCCCCTGCCTGCTATTCAGGGTCCCTGAATCATCAAGCCGTTCCAGGGAGATCCGCCATGAAGGCAGCCGTCGTCACCGATAAGGGTGTCCAGTACACCGACGCCCCCAAGCCCGCACCGAAGGGCAACGAGATCCTGATCAAGGTGAAGGCGGCCTCGCTCAATCGCGCCGACCTCGCGGTGGCCTCGGGCCATGCGCATGGCCGCATTGGCGGCCCCGGCACCATCGTGGGTCTGGAGTGCGCCGGCGAGGTCGAGGCGGTCGGTCCCGACGTGAAGGACTTCAAGCCGGGCGACCGGGTCATGAGCTCGGCGGCCGGCGGCTTCGCCGAATACGCCCTCACCGATGCCGGCCGCGCCCACAAGATCCCGGCCAACAACATGAGCTACGAGCAAGCCGCCTGCATGCCCGTCGCCGTGCAGACCATGCACAACGCGCTGGTCGGCGCCGGGCGCCTCAAGAAAGGCGAGACCGTGCTGATTCAGGGCGCCAGCTCGGGCGTCGGCCTGCTCGGCATGCAGATCGCCAAGATCATGGGCGCCTCGGTCGTGCTGGGCAGCTCGACCAACGATGGCCGCCGCGCGCGACTGGGCGAATTCGGCTGCGACGTGGCGATCGACACGCGCGACCCGAAATGGCCGGAGAAGGTCAAGGAGGCGACCGGCGGCAAGGGCGTCGACCTGATCGTCGACCAGGTCTCGGGCGGCGTGATGAACCAGAACATGGAGGCCGCCGCCATCCTCGGCCGCATCGTCAATGTCGGCCGGCTGGGCGGCATGAAGGGCGAGTTCAACTTCGACCTGCATGCGCTGAAGCGCATCGACTATATCGGCGTCACCTTCCGCACCCGCAGCCCCGAGGAGGTGCGCGACATCGTGCAGGCCGCCCGCAAGGACCTGTGGACGGCCATCGAGGAAGGCAAGCTCAGCCTGCCGATCGACAAGACCTTCCCCCTGTCCGAGGCGGCTGCCGCGCTTGCGCACATGAAGGCGAACGCTCATTTCGGCAAAATCGTCCTCGTGGTCTGAGAGGTAGCTCATGAAAGCCGCATACATCGAAAAATTCGGCGGACCCGAGGTTCTGATCGTCGGTGACCTCCCCGATCCCGTCGCCGGCCCGGGCCAGATCGTCGTCGAGACGGCGGCTGCAAGCATCAATGGCGCCGACGCGAAGGTTTGCGCCGGTGAATATCCCGGTCAGCCCCGATTCCCCTTGAGCCTGGGACGCGACTTCTCCGGCGTTGTCGCGGCGCTCGGCGATGGCGTGTCGGACTTGCGTGTCGGCGACGAGGTGTTCGGTGTCCTGGAAACCGGCCGCGACGGCACCTATGTCGAGAAGCTGGCGATTGGCGCGGCCATCGTTGCGAGGAAACCAGCGACGCTCACGCATGTCGAAGCCGCGGCCTTGGCGCTTATTGGCCTTACGGCCTTGTGCACCATCGAAAACGCCCTGAAGCTGCAAAAGGGCGAAACGATCCTGATCCAGGGGGGTGCTGGCGGCGTGGCGAGCTTCGCCATTCAGCTCGCCAAGCATATCGGCGCCCATGTCATCACCACGGCAAGCGCTGCCAACGCGCCGTATCTGCGCGAGATCGGCGCCGATCAGGTCATCGATTACAATTCGACCGACTTCACCAAGGCGGCAAGCGATTGCGATGCTGTGTTCGATACCGTGGGCGGCGACGTCGCGATGCGATCGTTCTCGGTTCTGAAGCCTGGTGGACGCGCGGCCTTCATCGCCTCGGGTGCCCAGGCACCCAAGCCCGACCGCGACGATGTCACCGCCTTGCGGCCCGCCGTTCCCCGCACCCGCGCGCACCTCGAACGCATAGTGGAGCTTCATCGCATCGGCGCCGTTCGCGTACCTCCAATCACTGAATTTAGCCTGGCCCAGGCGGCGGATGCGCTGCGGGTCAGTGCCCGCCGTCACCTCAAGGGCAAGCTGGTGCTCAAACTGCGGTGAACGTCGCTTGCACGCAGGAAGGCCAATGCCCAT
>CAIYWM010000438.1 GCA_903929895.1 uncultured Alphaproteobacteria bacterium | reverse complement strand
GACTCGCGGGCCCTCGGCCAGCGACTTGGCAAAGGCGAAGGCCTCGTCCTGCAGCTTGGCGTCGTCGACGACGCGGTTCACCAGCCCGATCTGTTCGCAGCGCTCGGCGCCGACCTTCTCGGAGGTGAACATCAGCTCGCGCGCCCGCATCGGGCCCACGGTGCGGGTCAGCAGCCAGGAGATGCCGTAGTCGCCCGAGAGGCCGATCTTGGCGTAGCCGGTGGTGCAGAAAGCCGACTGCGCGGCGATGCGGATGTCGCAGGCGAGCGCAATGGCGAGGCCCGCGCCGGCCGCGGCGCCGGGCAGCGCGGCGATGGTGGGCTTGCGCACGGCGACCAGCGCGCCGGTGAGATGCGTCTGGCGCCAGCGCAGGTCGGCCAGCCGCTCCTCGTAGCTCATCTGGCCGCGCGGACCGCGGCCGCCCATGCCCTTCACGTCGCCGCCGCTGCAGAAGGCGGTGCCGGCGCCGGTGATCAGCAGCGCGCCCACGGCCTCGTCGTCGCCGCGCGCCTTGATCTGGTTGCGCAGCGCCTCGGTGAGGTCGGGCGACATCGCATTGCGCGCCTCGGGGCGGTTCAGCGTGATCAGCGCGACGCCGTCGCGGACGCTGCACAAGAGTTCGGTTGTGCCGGTATCGATTTCCATGTGACCTTCTCCTTGCCATGACATTCCCGGTCACCGAACACACCGTCAAGACCGCCCGCCACACGACGGGCTTTCTCGCCTGCGGAGCGAAAGACGCCCCGCTGCTGATCTTCGTCCATGGCTGGCCCGAGCTGTCGCTGTCGTGGCGACACCAGCTCCCGGCCTTCGCCGCCTTGGGCTTCCGCTGCATCGCGCCGGACATGCGCGGCTACGGCCGGTCCAGCACCTACACACGCCACGAGGATTTCGCGCAGGAAGAGATCGTGGCCGACATGATCGAGCTGCTGGCATCGCTCGGTCGCGACAAGGCGGTGTGGATCGGCCACGACTGGGGCAGCCCGGTCGTGTGGAACATGGCGGCGCACCATCCGGACAGAGTGGTGGGCGTGGCCAGCCTGTGCGTGCCCTATCTCCCGACCGGCTTCACGCTCGACACCGTCGTGCCGCTGGTCGACCGCGCGCTCTATCCCGAGGCGCAGTTCCCGGCCGGCCAGTGGGATTACCAGTTCTTCTACGAGGAGAGCTTCGACAAGGCCTGCGCGGGATTCGACGCCCACCCGCTCAACGTGGTGAAGGCACTGTTCCGCAAGGGCGACCCGGCGAGGGTCGGCAAGCCCGCACCGACCTCGATGGTACGCATGGCCGGCGGCTGGTTCGGCGGCGGCGCCTGCCCAGACGTGCCGCGCGATCCCGATGTGCTGACCGAGGCGGACATGGAGGCCTACGCCGCCGCGCTGACGCGGAACGGCTTCTTCGGACCGGACTCCTGGTACATGAATCACAGGGCCAACGCCAACTACGCCAGGCGCGCCACCAACGGCAGCAAGCTGGCCATGCCCGTCCTGTTCCTGCACGGCGCCTACGATACGACCTGCGAGACGATGACGTCGAAGCTCCCCGAGCCGATGCGTCGCCATTGCGCCGATCTCACGGAAGTCGTCGTGGAGTCCGGCCACTGGATGGCGCAGGAGAAGCCCGTTGTCGTGAACGCCGCTCTTGCAAAATGGCTGGCGGCGAAGTTGCCGGGTTACTGGAAAGTCTAAAACGCGATGCGTCGCTCGCGGTTTCTGCTGGCGCTGGCCGCCCTGGCCGCCCTGGCCGTGATGTCCGGTATCGGCGCCGCGCGGGCCCTGACGCCGATCTCACCCGAACAGTTGTTGTGCGACGCGAACACCATTTTCGTGGGACGCGCGATCGAAGCTTCGCCCGCACGGCGCCGGCCAGATGCGCAGGACGCCAATGGGGTGGATCTCACCATCACGGTCCGCCGGGTGATCGGGCGCAAGGAATTGTCGGGTGGACCGACTCCAGTCCTCGCTCCCGGCGACCGTATCAAGGCCTATGCCCTCGCATCTGTTTCGCCGTATCCAGCGGTGGGCCGGTTCGACGAGAAGGCCGGATTGGCCTTCGTCGGCCCCTACGACAGTCTCGTTCCCGAGACCGACCTGGTGCAGGCCTACAAGGCGGAAGATTTCATCTACGCCGCTCATCTGGCGCCGGGCGTGCGGTCGTTCGTGAGAACCTGGCCGCTCGCCCAGGAAGAATGGGTCAGGAAGACGATGGCGTCCTACGCCAGGATGGGACAGCCCTGTTCGTCTCCGCTTTAGGGTCTCTTCGTCGTCCGCTTGTCGATCTCGATCAGCATCGTCAGGTCGCTGCTTTCGCTCTCAACGCCGTAAACCGGTCGAGGCTTTCCTGCGGCCAGAGTTCATTGCGATCGTAATACTCCTTGACGGCCGGCACGCCGGCGGGAAGCGCGACCCAGGGCTGCTTGCTCATGGTGAAGATATGGATGTCGGGCGGCAGCCGGTCCGGCTCGTCGAGCGTGCCGACGCGCACGAAGTGGACGGTCGGTCCGGCGCCGGAATAGTTGCTCCACAGCGCGATGCGGCATTTCGGGCAGCGCGAGATCTTCTGGCCCTTGCCGCTGAGAGTCGGTGTGTTGATCACCTCGACCTCGCCGCCCAGCCTCTCGACCCGGTCGGCCTCGATCATCGCGTTCATTGCGAACGCCGTCCCTGAATCGCGCTGGCACCAGCGGCAGTGACAGCAATGCACGAACAGCGGCCTCGCGGTAAGCCGGTAGCGCACGGTGCGGCAGGTGCAGCCGCCTTCGAATGTCTCGGTGTCGCTGGTCATCGCATTCGTCTCCCGGCTAAGGTCCGCGCCTGAAATCATCTGGGCGGAGAGTAGACATGGCCGGACGGCTGCAGGGCAAGGTGGCGGTGGTGACGGGTGCGGCGCCGCGCGGCGAGGGCGTGGGCAACGGCATGGCGACGGCGCTGCTGTTTGCGAAGGAGGGCGCCAAGGTCGTTCTGGTGAACCGCAGCGCCGAGCGCGCCGAGGGACTGGCCAAACAGATCAAGGACGAGGGCGGCGAAGCCTCTGTGTTCGCGGCCGACGTGGCGAAGGTCGACGAGGCCGAGGCGATGGCCGACTTTGCGATGAAGAAATACGGCCGCCTCGACATCCTGCACAACAATGTCGGCATCGGCGGGCCAGGCACGCCCGAGACCGTGACGCTCGAGACCTGGAACAAGGTCCTCGAAGCCAATCTCACGACGACGATGCTGTGCACCAAGTCCTGCCTGCCGCGCATGAAGGAAGGCGGCGGCGGCTCGATCATCATGGTGTCGTCGATCGCCGGCGCCGTCGGCCTGATGGGCAGCGCCGGGGCGGTGGCCTATGCGACGGCCAAGGCCGGCCTGCACGGCTTCACCATGTCCGTCGCGGCCGACTATGCGACGCAGAACATCCGCGCCAACTGCATCATCGTGGGCTCGGTCCATACGCCGATGGTGGCGCATCTCGGCGCCGCGGCGCGCGACCGGCGCAAGAAGATGGTGCCGATGCAGGTCGAGGGTACGGCCTGGGACATCGCGCACGGCGCGGTCTATCTCGCTTCCGATGAATCGCGATGGGTGACGGGCATCCTGCTGCCGATCGACGGCGGCCTCGTCGCGTTGAGGGCATGGCCGCGATGATCCGGCGCCTGGTCGCGTTGTTTGCCTCGGTCGTCGCTGTCCAGGGGCTGCCCTTTCCCGTCCATGGGCAGACTCAGATGGACCTGAACCAGCAGGCGGGAACGGCGCTGCAGGACGCCGACCGGCAGCTCAACGCCGTCTACACGAAGCTGCGGACGCGCCTCGGGCCCGAGAGCCGGGCGCGGCTACAGGCGGCGGAAGAAGCGTGGATCCGTTTCCGCGACCGGGAATGCGCCTTCATCGGCGCGCCGACCGCCGGCGGCTCGATCCACGGCATGATCGTCGCCCAGTGCCAGGCGCGCCTCACGCTGGTGCGCGTGAAGGACCTCGAGGCCCAGCTCAACTGCCAGGAAGGCGATCTCTCCTGCGTTCGGGAGTAGAGGCCGATATGTCGCCCTGAGCGAAGCGAAGGGCCTAACGGAACGACCAAAGTACTGCGTAGCGGGCGCGAGATCCTTCGCTTCGCTCAGGATGACAACGGTTTTGGGCTTACGCAGCTCTGGCCGCCGCTCGCCGTTCGTGGTGCCAGGTGTAGAGGCCTGACGCCACGATCACGGCGGCGCCCGCCAGCGTCCAGTTGTCGGGGATGTCGCCGAACACGATGGCGCCCAGGATCGTGACGAAGACCAACAGCGTATAGCTGTAGGGCTGGACGGCGCCGGCCTCGGCATAGTCGAGCGCCTTGATCAGCGAATAATGCGCCAGGGCCCCCAGAGAAGCGATGGCCAGCAGCAGGGCCCAGCCTTTGGCGTCCGGCCAGATCCACTGCCACGGCCCGATCAGGGTCGTGGCGCCGAACGCCACGAAAGCCGACCAGACGAGCGTGGTGTCGGGCGTGTCGGTGCGCGAACAGAGCCGCACCAGGATCTGGTAGCCGCCCCACAGGATGGCGCCGGCCACAGGCAGCAGGAGCGGCCAGTCGAGCTCGCGAAAGCCCGGGCGCACGATCAGCAGCACGCCGACGAAGCCCGCCCCGACGGCCGCCCAGCGCGCCGGGCCGGCGCGCTCGCCGAGGAACAGCACGCCCAGCGCGATCACGATCAGCGGCGAGGTGGCGGCGACGGCATGGGTGTCGGCCAGCGGCAGGTAGCGGAAGGCGAGCACGAACACCGCGCTTTCGATCACTGCCAGCAGGGCGCGGCCGAACTGCAGTGCCGGCCGCGCCGAGCGCGCGGCGGCGCGCAGGCCGCGGCGGCGCACGACCGCCCAGGCGAACAGGCAGAAGACGGCGTAGCGCACCCACATCATCTGGCCGACCGAATAGTCGGCCACCATCCACTTGGTGATGGTGTCCATGCTGGCGAAGCCCAGCATGGCAAGCATGGTGAAGATCGCGCCGCGAGACGTGTCGTTGCGGCCGGTGGCGGCCGCGGGCGGCGTCATTCGGCGGCGGCCGCGCGCTGCGCCGGCGGGCGGAAAGCGGGGATCACGCGCTCGGCGAAGAGCTTCAAGCTGTGCATCGTCTTCTCGCGCCCATAATAGGGCGGATAGTGGAGCAGCAGCGAGGTCATGCCCGTGCGGGCCTGCATCTCGCGCAAGCGTGCGATCACCGTCTCGGCCGAACCGTGAAGCAGGGTCGTGTTCAGCAGCTCGTCGTAGCTGAGCTGGTTGCCCTTCTCCGAGACAGAGCCGAGATAGCCCGCGGTGCCGGTGCCGCCGAAATGCGCGATGTGGCGGACGATTGCCTCTGCGGTCTCGGCGCGCGCCTGCGCATCGGTGTCGGCGATGTAGACCCAGCGCGCGATGTCGATCTGGCCGGCGGCGGGATTCCTGGCGCGCTCGGCCGAGGCCGTCGCGAGCTCGCGCTTGTAGAGCGCGGTCTGGGCCGCCAGCGTCTCGATGCCCGGCAGGGTCGACAGCATCAGGCCGAAGCCGTTGCGGCCGCAATAGCCGATCGAGCGGTCGGTGCCGCCCGCCATGTAGAGCGGCGGATGCGGCATCTGCACCGGCTGCGGCAGCATTTCGTAGGGCTCCGCGACGGTGCCGCTGAAATACTTGCCCTTGTGGTCGTAGCGATGGCGGTGGAAGGCGTCGAACATCAGGCCGACCGCTTCCTCGACCATGTCGCGGCGACCCTCGAAATCCTTGCCCAGCCCGACGAACTCGTAGGGGCGATAGCCCGAGCCGATGCCCAGCATGACCCGGCCGTTCGACAGGATGTCGACGAAGTTGGCGTTCTCGACGACGCGGATCGGATCGTACAGCGGCAGGGTGATGACGCCGGAGGCCAGCTTGATGCGGCTGGTCTTCGCGGCGAGGTAGGCCATGTAGGCGAAGCAGTCCGGCATGATGCCGTAGCTGGTCGAGAAATGATGCTCGGCGATCCAGGCCGTATCGTAGCCCAGCCGTTCCGCTTCGATGATCTCGTCCGTCGTGCGCGCATGCACGGCGCGATGCGGATAGGGCTCTTCCTTCGGATTGGCGTGCGAGGTGAAGAGGATGCCGAATTCCATGCCGTTTTCCTCCAGCTTCATTCCAGCTTGATGCCGGTATCCTTCACCACCTTCGCCCAGTTTTCGACCTCGCGCGCCCGCCACGTATCGCTCTGCGCGGG
>CAIYWM010000437.1 GCA_903929895.1 uncultured Alphaproteobacteria bacterium | reverse complement strand
GGGTCAAAGTCGCCTTTGACCTCCGCCCTTTCCTAATTACTGCTTCTTCTTCTTAGCAGCCTTCTTCTTCGCAACTTTCTTCTTAGCAGCCATAACTGTCTCCTATGGTTAGCTATAGGGTCCCCAACCGCGAGGCCCCCGGGGTACGCCGGTACGCTACGCCACGCATGCTCAACTGCAGCCGGTGGTCCCACCGCAGGTCGTGCATTTGAGGCACGTCCCGTTGCGAACCATGGTGAAGTTGCCGCATTCCGGACACGCATCCCCTTCGAAGCCCTTGAGCCTGGCCTCGAGGGCCATTCCCAGGGATGACGAGGGTGCTTTTCCGAGCGCGACGCTGACGACGGCCGCTTTGGCGATGGGCGCCGAAGCAACGGCTGGTCCGTCCGTCAGTCCGTGGGGCAGGGCGGCACCGGCGATCGCCTCATCGGCGATCGCAGCATTGCCGGCAGTCCTGCCGTTCATCATGTAAAGATTGCTGCGCACGTAGCCCACGCTGGCGATCCGGCTCACCGCGGCGGCTGCCGCCTCGGCGGCATTCGTGCCATGGGAAGGCAATTCCCCCTGGACCTCGCCGCGGCCGACGCCATCGGGGCGCAAGTCCGCCTGCTCGACATGGCTGAGGTCGTTGCGTCCCAGATAGGAGATCGCGAGTTCGCGGAAGATATAGTCGAGCACCGACGTCGACATCTTGATGGCGTCGTTGCCCTCGACCAGGCCCGACGGCTCGAAGCGCGTGAAAGTGTAGGCCTCGACGAATTCCTCGAGCGGCACGCCGTACTGCAGCCCGATCGAGATCGCGATGGCGAAGTTGTTCATCAGGCTGCGGAACGCCGCGCCTTCCTTGTGCATGTCGACGAAGATCTCGCCGACGCGGCCATCCTCGTACTCGCCAGTCCTCAGATAGACCTTGTGGCCGCCGACGACGGCCTTCTGCGTGTAACCTTTGCGACGCTGCGGCAGCCGTTCGCGGCCGGCCCGGACCTCGCGCTCGACGATGCGCTCCACGATCCGTTCGGCGATGATCGGCGCGCGCGCGGCCGGCGACAGGTCGGCGAAGTCGTCGTTGGCGACCACGTCGTCGCCCAGAGCCATCGCAGAAAGCGGCTGCGACAGCTTGGAGCCGTCCCGATAGAGCGCGTTCGCTTTCAATCCGAGTTTCCAGGAGGTCTCATAGGCCTTGCGGCAATCCTCGACCGTCGCCGCGTTTGGCATGTTGATGGTCTTGGAGATGGCGCCCGATACGAAGGGTTGTGCTGCAGCCATCATGCGTATGTGACTCTCTGCAGACAAGAAGCGTGTGCCATCTCGTCCACAGGGATTCGCACAATCGAACACGGAAAGATGTTCGTGCCTGAGATCGGCAGCGCCTTCGACGCTCATCGTGCCGCACGCATGGATGTTCGCGGCTTCGATGTCACTGCGCGAGAAGCCGAGGCGCGAAAGCATGTCGAGCTTCGGATCGGACAGCGTTTCGTCGTCGAGGCCGAGCGCCTCGCGGCAGAAGGCGTCGCCCAGGGTGTAGCGTGAGAAGGCGAAGCGGATGTCGAAGGCGGTGAAGATCGCCTGGTCGATCCGCTGCAGGGTCGCGGCATCGAAGCCGCGCGCCGACAGGCTTTCGTGATTGATGGCGGGCGCCGTGGCGAGCGAGCCATGGCCCACCGCATGGTCGACGATACGCGTGATCGCGGCGTCGTCGTAACCCAGTGTCCGCAGCGCCAGCGGGACAGTCTGGTTGATGATCTTGAAATAGCCGCCGCCGGACAGCTTCTTGAACTTCACCAGAGAGAAATCGGGTTCGATGCCGGTGGTATCGCAATCCATCACCAGACCGATCGTGCCGGTGGGGGCGATGACGGAAACCTGGGCGTTGCGATAGCCGTGCCGTTCGCCCAGCTCCAGCGCGCGGTCCCAGGCCCGACGGGCCGCGGCGACGAGTCGGCTGTCTGTGCAATTGGCCGCGTCGAGGGCCTGCGGTGCGATGGACAGTCCTTCATAGGACGCCTTCGCATTGCCGTGGGCGGCCCGGCGATGGTTGCGGATGACCCGCAGCATGGGCTCGCGATTGGCTTCGAAGCCGGGGAAGGCGCCCATCAGGCCCGCCATCTCTGCCGAGGTGGCGTAGGCGGTACCGGTCATGATCGCGGTGACGGCGCCGGCGATGGCCCTGCCTTTGGCGCTGTCATAGCCCAGGCCCGACGCCATCAGCAGGGCGCCGAGATTGGCGTAGCCCAGCCCCAGTGTGCGGTAGCGGTACGAAAGCTCGGCGATGCGGCGCGACGGGTACTGCGCCATCATCACGGAGATTTCGAGGACCACGGTCCACAGGCGGCTGGCGTGTTCCAGCGCCTCGACATCGATCGAGCCGTCCTCGCGCCGGAACCGCATGAGGTTCAACGACGCGAGATTGCACGCCGTATCGTCGAGGAACATGTACTCCGAGCACGGATTCGAAGCGTTGATGCGTCCCGACTCCGGGCAGGTGTGCCAGTCGTTGATCGTGGTGTCGAACTGGACGCCCGGATCGGCCGAATGCCAGGCGGCCTCGGCGATCTGATCCCACAGGAGGCGGGCGCCGATCGTGCGGGTCACCTTGCCGGTCGTGCGCGCGGTCAGCGCCCACGGCCGGTCTTCCTCGACCGCGTGCAGGAACGCATCGCTGACGCGCACCGAGTTGTTGGCGTTCTGGCCGGAGACCGAGGCATAGGCCTCCGATTCCCAATCCGTGTCGAACGCCGGGAAGTCGATGTGGCGATAACCCTGCCGCGCGAACTGGATGACCCGCTGAATGTAGTTCTCCGGCAGCTCGGCCTGCCGGGCCGCGACGATCTCGCGCCGCAGCTTCGGATTTTGCCGCGGATCGAACGTAGCTTCGTCCTCGCCACCGTCGAGGCAGGCCTGCATGACGGCATTCAGATGGCGGCTGGCGAGGCGGGAGCCGGCGACTAGGGCAGCCACCTTCTGCTCCTCGAGCATCTTCCAGGAGATGAAGTCCTCGATGTCGGGATGGTCTATGTCGACCGTCACCATCTTCGCCGCGCGGCGCGTCGTGCCTCCCGACTTGATGGCGCCTGCCGCACGGTCACCGATCTTGAGGAACGACATCAGGCCCGAGGATGCACCGCCGCCGGAGAGCTTTTCGTCCTCGCCGCGCACGCGCGAGAAGTTGGAGCCGGTGCCGGAGCCGTACTTGAAGAGACGGGCCTCGCGGATCCAGAGATCCATGATGCCGCCTTCGTTCACCAGATCGTCGGTGACGCTCTGGATAAAGCAGGCATGCGGCTGCGGCCGCTCATAAGCGGAGGCGGACGGATAGGCCTGACCATCGATATGATCGACGAACCAGTGGCCCTGACCCGGGCCATCGATTCCGTAGGCCCAGTGCAGTCCGGTGTTGAACCATTGCGGCGAGTTCGGCGCGCAGATCTGCGCCGCGAGCATGAAGCAGTGCTCGTCGTAGAAGGAGCGGGCGTCTTCCTCGCTGTCGAAGTAGCCGCCCTTCCAGCCCCAATAGGTCCAGGCGCCGGCCATGCGATGAAAAACCTGGCGTGCGCTGCTCTCGCTGCCGAAGCGATCGGCTTCTGGCATCGCGGCGAGAGCGGCCTCGTCGGGGATCGACCGCCACAGCCATTCGGGCATGTCGACTTCGGCGACGCGGATCACGCGCGCAGGAACACCGGCGCGACGGAAATACTTCTGCGCAAGGACGTCGGAGGCGACCTGGGACCACTCGGCCGGGACGTCGATGTGCCTCAACTGGAAGACAACCGAGCCGTCCGGGTTGCGGATTTCGGAGTCGGCAACACGAAAAGCCACTCCTGCGAATGGCGATTTTCCTACTTGCGTATACCGACGCTCGAAGCGCATCGACGATCCCCCGTGCCCGATCCCGTCAATTCGTCCCTATCTCGGGGGGTGTTCGATGCGAGATCGAACACGCACATATGGGCACGAGAGGATAGTAAATTACAAAATCTTGTGCGTGCAACTATATTTTGTAGACCAGGGTGTTGATGATACTAGATGATGCAAGAACGCAACAGTTTGCGGATTCGCATCCTT
>CAIYWM010000436.1 GCA_903929895.1 uncultured Alphaproteobacteria bacterium | reverse complement strand
GCCGCGGCGCGGCGCGGCCTTCCCTGAGGCACTGCGTGGCGCGCGCCATAAGATGCTACAGTCGCTTCGCTCATGTTCGAACTCCACTCCCTATTTCTCGGCTTCGTCGTCGCCCTCGGTATCGGCCTGCTGGTCGGCATCGATCGCGAGCGCAAGAAGGGCGAAGGACCCGGCCGCGGTGCCGCGGGCATCCGGACGTTCACCCTCGCCTCGCTGGCCGGTGCGACCGGCGCCGCGGCGGGAGGCGATCTCCTGCTGGCCGCCGTCGTGCTGGGCATGGTGGCCTTCGCCGGCCTGTCCTACTGGCGTGCGCGCGACAACGATCCCGGCCTCACGACGGAAACGGCCCTGGTGGCAACGACGCTGCTGGGCGGGCTCGCCATTCGCGAACCCGCCTTCGCCGCGGGCGTCGGCGTGGTCGTCGCCCTGCTGCTCAACGCCCGCGTCGCCCTGCATCGCTTCGTCCGCTCCGTGCTGACGGACGAAGAGATCCATGACCTGCTGATCTTCGCCGGCGCCACCCTAGTCGTGCTGCCGCTGCTGCCCGACCATCCGATTGGCCCCTATGGCGCGCTGAACCTGCGCACCATCTGGCTGGTTGTGATCCTGGTGATGGGCGTGGGCGCCTTGGGCTACATCGCCGTGAGAATCGTAGGTCCCCGTTTCGGCCTGCCACTGGCGGGCCTGGCCTCGGGCTTCATCTCGAGTTCGGCCACGATCGGCGCCATGGGCTCCCGCGCGGCCCGCGATCCGCATCTGACGAAGCCGGCCGCCGCCGGTGCCATGATGTCCTCCGTCGCCACGGTCGTGCAGCTCGGCATCCTGATTGCCGTCACCGATCTCGCGGCGTTCCGGGCCCTCCTGATGCCGCTGCTTTTTTCGGGCGCCGCCGCGATCGCCTATGGCGGTGCCTTCACCCTGTGGGCGCTGCAGGCTGACAGCGGCAAGGTCGAGGAGACGCAGGGCAGCGCCTTCAGCCTGCGCACGGCGCTGATCTTCGCTGCCATCCTGGCGGGTGTCCTGGTGCTCGCCGCAGCTCTGCAGGACTGGTTCGGCGAAGTCGGCGTCATCTTCGCGGCCGGAGCCGCGGGCTTTGCCGACACGCACGCCCCCGCCATCTCGGTCGCTTCGCTCGTTGCCGACGGAAAGCTTGCGCCGCATGCGGCTGCGATCCCGATCCTCGCCGCCTTCTCGACCAATACGATCACCAAGATGGTATTCGCCTTCACCGCCGGCGGGCTGCGCTTCGCGCTCTATGTGGTCCCGGGCCAGCTCCTGATGCTGGTGGCAGCGTGGGCTGCCATGCTCGTCGTTTGAGCCGAATGACCGTCGGAAGCAATCCCATGAGATCACTCGTTCTTCTTCCCGGCTTCCTGTGCGACGCCGATCTTTGGACCGACATGATCCCGGATCTCGAAGCCCTGGGCGCACTCCATTTCGGCAACGTCTACGAGGACGATTCGCTCGAAGGCATGGCCACGCGCGTGCTCGCCGAAGCGCCGGAACGCTTCGTGCTGGCCGGCTTCTCGATGGGCGGGTTCGTGGCGCGCGTCCTCACGCTGATGGCGCCTGAGCGCGTGGCCGGCGTGGCCTTCGTCGCCTCCTCCGCGCGCGGCTATTCCGACGAGGAACGGACGCGCAGGATTTCGGGCTTTCGGCCGGGCGACCGGCCGCCGCGTGCCGCCGGCGCCCCCTCGAACGCGATGGGACTGCATCCTGACCGCGATACCGATCCGGTGCGACTCGACCGCCTGCGCGGCATGCAGCGGCGGCTGGGACCCGAAGTCCGCAAGCGCCAGGCCGCTCTGGTTCGTCGCGACGGCTATGCCGATCTCGAACGCATCACCTGCCCGTCCCTGGTTGTGGCCTGCCGCCAGGACCGGCTGCGCAAGCTGGCCGAGACCGAACGCATGGCGCAGGCGCTGCCGCAGTCCAGTTTCAAGATCCTCGAGGATTGCGGCCACATGGCGCCACTCGAGAAGCCGCACGAGCTTTCGGCGCTGCTGGCCGCGTGGATCGAACGCGCTAGCCTGTAGCGCGGCGGCGGCTCCAGCGCGACAGGCGAACGGCGGCGCCAAAGATCAGCGCCACCGCGAACGAAACCGCTGCGGGCAGCCACAGATCGACGAACGACACGATGCGGGCGTGGCCCGGCTGGCTGCGGTCGTAGACGACGTTCACCATCTCACCGGCCGTGAACGCGGCTCCGCTGCCGCCGCGTCCATGGAATTCGATCTCGCGGCCCTCCGGCGTGGTGAAGCGCACGATGGGCGCGAACGAAGTCCGCTCGACGTCGCGACGGACCTCGCGACCGTCCGGGGTCGTCACCTCTTCCGAGACGATCGAGCGGCTCTCGCGGATCTCCGTCACCGTGCCACGGGCCCGGCCCCCGCTCGCATAGAGGTCGACGGCGCTCCACAGGACGAAGACGCCGATCACCAGCGCCGACAGCGAGATCAAGGAGAAGGCCCGCTCGCCCACCAGCGCGAGGTCGGCGTTGCGCGACAGCGCCCAGGCGATCGAGCCGAACATCAGCCAGAAGCCGCCGAACCCCGTGACGATGATCGGCACCAGCCAGAGCCGCTCGAACGTGTCGAGACGGAAATCCCGCGGGCTCTCGGGAAGGTACAGAACGGCGACGGCGTCGCCCGCGGAGAAATCCGGCGCACCGGAACCGAGGTCCTTCACCTCGACGGTCTCGCCCTGCGGCAGCCGGAAGCGCACCACCGGCGCATACATGTCGCCGTCGCGCACGATCTCGGTGACCACGCCATCGGCCCGCTCGCCGTAGAGCACATGGCGTAGATTGCCCAGCCCCATCGACACGCCGCCGGCCGCAATCAGCCCGCCAATCCCGAGGATCGTCCACGCGATCCAGCGCCAGCTCGTGTCGATGGCCACGGGCCCGTCGTCAGGCGTTGCGCCGCCGCAGCCGGTCGATCAGCTCGGCCAGGCGGCTGCCTTGCGGCGTGGCGGGGTCGAGCAACCGGTCACGTGGCGTGTCACGCGCCAGCCGGCTGATCTCCGTCAGCGCGCGGATATGCTGGCGGCGGGTCAGGCCGTATTCCGACGACCGGTGATGGAAGAAGAGACGCCTGAGCTGGCCGTGGCCGACCAGTGCATTGAGCTCGCTGGCGGTCACGTAGAGCAGGAAGCAGACGAAGATCCAGACCTGCACCGCGATGAAGCGATGCCAGGTGAAGTCGACCAGCACCATCTGATAGATCTGGCCGAGGCTGTGTGCCTCGAACGCGACATCCAGGACCTTCTCCAGGAGGCGCACGACAAGGACGACGACGGAATAGAAGACGGTCTTGTAGAGGATCGGCTGGATCAGCGGCGCGCCGCGGAACTTGTCGATGATGCGGACCTTGTCGACGACCAGCACCACCTTGCCGACGATCAACGCCGTCGTGCTGGCCACCAGGAAGCTGCTGAGATTGAACCAGTAGTTGCGGGCCAGCAGGTTGGTGGTGAAGACGATGAGGTTGAAAGCGACGAAGAAATAGAGGGTCGGCGGAAGCAGGTGGCGGAATACCGCGATCCAGCCATGGAAGAAGCGCCTCGGCAGCGAGGCGATGGCCGCCGTATTCACATCCGGCCTCCATCGACGACGAAGTTCTGCGCCGTCACCATCCGGCTGTCGTCGGCGGCGAGCCACAGGACCATGCGCGCGATGTCCGGCGGATAGAGCAGCTCCTTCAGGCACTGAGCGCCGAGCTGTGCGGCCTTGGCCTCCGGCGTCACCCAGAGATCGAGCTGGCGCTGGGTCATGATCCAGCCGGGCGTCACGGCATTGAGGCGGATGCCGTCGCCCCCGAGGTCGCGTGCAAGTCCGCGCGTCATGCCGATCACCGCGGCCTTGGCCGCCTGGTAGACGGAGAGGTTGGGCGTCATCGTGTGGTAGCTCACCGAGCTGAAATTCACGATCGAGCCGCCGCCCGCCTTCTTCATCGCCGGTGCCACCGACTGGATGGCGAAATAGGCGTGGCGCAGGTTGACCGCGATGCGCTCGTCCCAGAAATCCGGCGTCACCTGGGCGAGCGTGTGGCGATCGTCGCGCGCGGCGTTGTTCACCAGCACGGTGATGGTCCCGAGTCTCGCCGCCACGCCTTCGATGGCCCGCTGATAGGCCGCGACGTCACGTATGTCGCAGGGCACGAACAGCGGCACCGGATGTCGTCTGGCCTCGATCTTCTCGATCAGCGCCTTGGAAGCCGCCTCGTCGATGTCGACGAAGCCGACCTTGGCACCCTGCTCGGCGAAATGCTCGACGATCGAGGCACCGATGCCCGAACCACCCCCGGAAACGAAGACGGTGCGGCCCGAGAGGCTGGGATAGGAAGCGAAGGGCGGCATGACACTCCTCTAGATCTGAACCAGCCTGAAAGAGATCTCGCCGCCCAGCGTGGCGCCGGCAGCGAGCCGCGTCCGCCCGACCGCGCCATTGGCATGGCTCACCGGCTCGACACAGAAATGACGTTGGCCGTCGGGAACATAGATCACCAGATGACGAAATGCCTCCGTCGCGGAGAGCACGAGGCGGAGACCGCGTTGCG
Organism: uncultured Alphaproteobacteria bacterium; assembly: GCA_903929895.1. Taxonomy (GTDB): domain Bacteria; phylum Pseudomonadota; class Alphaproteobacteria; order Reyranellales; family Reyranellaceae; genus Reyranella. Next base: position 5,560 of record CAIYWM010000436.1, on the reverse strand, counting down.
GCCAGGTAATGGTGGCCTCGCCGTCCCAGCCGTCGAAGCAGTGATCGAGGCCCAGCCCGTCGAGACGGCGCGAGGCGGAGAAATCCCATTCGGGCGGCACCGGCACGCGCTGGAGCGGCAGGACCTCCGCATCGGTGTGCCACACGCCCGCGAGGCGGCCGGCGAGTTCGGTATCGGCATCCCGCACGAAGAAGGGATGCAGACCCAGGCCCGCCGGCACGTCGCGATCCTCGAGATTCTCGATCGAGAGCCGGACAGTGAGACCCGCTTCGTGCAAGTCGAAGATCTGCCGCACGCAATAGCGGAACGGCCAGCCGGCAACGCCCGCACCCGCTTCATGGACATAGGCCAGTTCTGCAGACCGACGATCATGGCGCACCACGTCCCACACCTGGGCCCAGCCGTCACCGTGCATCGGATGACGCACGCCGGGCCAGTTCGCGCGCAGCTGGATGACGTCATCGCCGACCGCGAGACGGCCGTTTGCGATCCGATTGGAGAAGGGCACCAACGGATAGCAGGCCGTGTCCCTGCCCGTTCCCGAGGCGAGCGCCGCATCCGACGCGGGACGCAACAGATCGCCTGCGCCATCGAGGGCAAACCGTGCGATCGACCCGCCGGCCCCCGGCGCCAGATCGACCGAGAGACGGCCCGCCCGCAGCGACAAAAGCGTCACGCAATCCTCCGTCGCTGTGTAAACTCCCGCGTTCTCAAACTGCGAGGAAACGCATCGATGTCGAACATGCTGAAGAAGCGGCTGCAGGCCGGCAAGGCCTGCGTCAATGGATGGCTGGCGATCCCCGATGGCTTCGCCGCCGAGACCATGGCGCAGTGCGGCTGGGACAGCGTGACCGTCGACATGCAGCATGGCGTGCAGGACTATCTCTCGATGGTCCGCTGCTTCCAGGCGATGGACAAGCATCCGATCACGCCGCTGGTGCGCGTGCCCTGGAACGAGCCCGGCATCGTCGGCAAGGTGCTGGACGGCGGCGCCTGGGGCGTGATCTGCCCGATGGTGAATACCGCTGCCGAAGCCAAGGCGCTGGTTTCCTATGCGCTCTATCCGCCCAAGGGCAAGCGCTCGAACGGCCCGATCCGCGCCGGCGCCTATGGCGAGGCGACGCCCTACCAGGCGATGGCGAATGACGAAGTACTGATCATCCCGATGATCGAGACTCAGGAGGCGATCGACAATATCGACGCCATCCTCGACGTGCCGGGCGTCAGCGGCATCTATATCGGACCGTCCGATCTCGGCCTGTCGCTCGGCCTGAAGCCGATGCTCGACCGCGAAGAGCCGCAGATCCTGGCGATCTACGACAAACTGCTCGCCGCTACCAAGAAGCGCGGCCAGTTCGCCGGCCTGCACAACGGCACCGGCAGCTACGCCGCGAAGATGGTCCACAAGGGCTTCCAGCTCGTCACCATCGCCAACGATGCAGGACTGATGGCCAAGGCCGCGCGCGAGGCGGTGGACATCACCCGCAAGGAAGGCGGCCCGACGGCGGCCAAGTAGGGCGAGCAGAGCCGTGCGCTTCACCAACGCCACGCTGCCCGACGGCAGCCAGCGCGACATCGAGGTCGAGGGAGGGCGGATCTCCGCCCTCCTCCCGGTTTCGACGTCGGCACCGGACGCCGTCGATCTCGGCGGCACGATCGTCCTGCCACCGCTGGTCGACGGTCACATCCACCTCGACAAGACGCTGCTCGGCCTGCCGTGGATCCCCAACCACTAGGCCGGCAACAAGGGCACGGACCGGATCGAGGCCGAGCGCCGCGTGCGCGCGGCACGCACCGTCCCGGAATTCGAGACCGGCTCGAACCTGGTGCGCCAGGTGGTGGCGAGCGGCACGCTGCACATGCGCACTCATGTCGACGTCGACAACCAGCTGGGACTCCGCAACCTCCACGAGGTGCTGAAGATCCGCGGGCATTTCCGCGACCTCGTCACCATCGAGATCGTGGCCTTCCCGCAAAGCGGCATCCTGCGCTCTCCCGGCACGGCAGAGTTACTCGACGAGGCGATCGCGCAGGGCGCGGATTTGGTGGGTGGGCTCGACCCGGTCGGGATCGACGGCGACCTCGACGCCCATCTCGATGCGATCTTCGCCATCGCCAGCCGCCGCGGGGTCGGTGTCGACATCCATCTGCACGATGGCGGCGACGCCGGCCTGGCGCAGATCCTCGAAATCGCCCGCCGTACGGAGGCGACGGGCCTGCAGGGCAAGGTCGCAGTCAGCCACGCCTTCGCGCTGGGCTCGGTCTCGACCGACAGCGTCACCCGCGCCGCCGAGACGCTCGCCCGCGCCGGCGTCGCCATCATGAGCCACGGTCCCGGCGGCGCGACCATTCCGCCGCTCAAGCTGCTGCGCGAGCACGGAGTAGAAGTGTTCGGCGGCTCCGACAACATCCGCGACGCGTGGTCTCCATTCGGCAACGGCGACATGCTTGAGCGCGCCATGCTGATCGGATATCGCGCCAACTTCCGCCACGACGACGAATTGGCGCTTGCCTTCGATATGGTGACCACGGCCGGGGCACGCGTGCTGGGCCTCTCGGACTACGGCTTCAAGGTCGGCGGTCCGGCAGACTTCGTGACCGTCGAAGCGACCACGCTCGCCGAAGCCGTCGCCACCCGCAAACGCCGCAGCCTCGTGGTCAAATCAGGCTGCATCGTCGCGAAGGACGGGGTGCTGCTTTAGGCCGCCTGCGCCGCCTTGACCGGTCCCCACGACTTCACCACCGGCAGGACCTCCTTGGCGAACAGCTTCAGCCCGCGTTCGCTTACCTCGTAGGGCGTGCCGCCGAAGCGGAAGGACACGTTCATCTCGAAGTCGCCCAGCAGTTTGCGGCGTGCTTCGAGGTTGCGCAGGATCTTGTCCGGCGTACCCCAGGAGGCCGCCTGCATGAAGCCCGTGACGGCGCCCTCGAGGCCACTCTTGCGCGCGATCTCGGCTTTCTGCTGGTAGGAGTCGTAGCCCCTCACCGTCTTGAAGTGCTCGCCGAGAAACTCGTAGTGATGGAAATTGCTCTCGACGAACTTGCCCTGATACTGCCGGGCCTCGTCCTCGATTGTCGCGGCGTCCGGCCCGCAGACGCAGAACTCGGTCAGCATCACCCGCGGCGGCTCGGTACCGTGATACTTCCGATGCAGTTCGCGGCCCTTCTCGATCATCGGGGCCCGCATCTCCCAGGGCCGATCGGCGAACATCACCATGTGAACGCCGAGCCTGGCCGCCGAGTCGATCGAATCCTCACTCGACGCCACAGCGTAGATGCGCCCGTCGAAGGAATGCTGCGGCCGCGGCCTGATCTCGATGCGGGGCTGCTTGTAGTACGTGCCGTTGCCTTCCATGAAGCCGGTCTTCAGTGCCTCGACGATCATGGGGGCAGCTTCATCGAAACGGCCGCGCGATTCGTCCATGCTGAGTCGGAAGGCGTTGAACTCGCGTCGCGCCAGGCCGCGCCCCATACCAAGCCGCAGCCGCCCCTTGCTCAAGAGGTCGAGCACGGCAGCATTCTCGGCGACCCTCAGCGGATCGTGCCACGGCAGGATGACGGCCGCGGTGCCCACGTCGATGTTCGGGCACAGCGCCGTCAGGTGGGTCATCAGCGCAAGATTGTCAGGGACGAACGAATAGTCGTTGAAGTGATGTTCCGCCGACCACAGGCAGTCGAAGCCCGAGTCCGCCGCGATCCGGGCCAACCGGATCTCCTCGTCCCATACGCGCTGGTCGGAGCAGTTCTCCCAACCATAGTTGGTGAAGACCATCATCATGCCGACGTCCATCGGACTTCCTCCGCGTTCTTGTTTGACGAAATGTTTTCACGCGACCGCTGTTCCGGCAAGCCTTCGAGTGCCATCCGGCCCTCGCTCTGATCGCAGAGCGGTGGTAAAGCCGCGGTCGTTTTCGCGTCAGGGCGGACAATGGCATCGCGTCAGGCCGTGCTCGGCATGGAGCAGGCTTCCTTCTTCTACGGCTCGGGCCGCGTCTTCGAGAACGTGTCGTTCCTGCTGGACGACGCGCGCACGGCGCTGGTCGGCGAGAACGGCGCGGGCAAGTCGACCCTGCTTAAGTGCCTGACCGGCGTGCTCGAACTCAATGCCGGCCAGGTGGTCCGCTCGCGCGGCCTGCGCATCGGCCAGGTGCCCCAGGACGTCCCGGACGGCCTCGCCGCGCACTCCGTCCGCGAGGTGCTGGGCCAGTCGCTCAATAAAGTCGGCCAGGACGGCGAGGACTGGCGCATCGACGTGCTGGTCGACGAGATCGGCGTCGATCCCGAAAGGCTCGACCAGCCGTTCGGCACGCTCTCGGGCGGCTGGCAGCGGCTGATGCTGATCGCGGCGGCGGCGCGGCTGGAAGAGCCGGACATCCTGATCCTCGACGAGCCGACCAACCATCTCGACCTCGCCAACATCAATACCCTGGAGCGCTGGCTGACGGACGAGTTCTCCGTGCCGATGCTGATCGTCAGCCACGACCGCGAGTTCCTCGACCGGGTGACCGAGCGCACGCTGTTCCTGCGCGCCGACGGCGTCCATGCCTTCAGGACGCGCTTCTCGATCGCCCGCGAGGAGCTGCTGCGCCGCGACGCCACCGCCGCGGCGCGGGCCCGGCAGGAGGATCGCGAGATCAAGCGGCTGGAGCAGGCCGCCGCGCGCTACAAGGTCTGGGCGGTCAAGAATCCTGACCTCAACAAGCGCAAGAACGCCGTCGAGAGCCGCATCGCCCGCATCGAGAAGGAGCGCACCCAGACCTACGTCGCGCGCGAACGCCGGCTCGAACTGGCCGACGGCGATATCGACGCCAAGGTGGCGCTACGCCTGTCGAACCTCGACGTCACCGTGCCGGGATCGGGGCGAAAGCTGATCGGCATCGACCGGCTGGCCATCGCCGCCGGCGAGCGCGTCGCCCTGCTCGGGACCAACGGCACCGGCAAGTCGACCCTGCTGGCCGCGCTGGCCGCTGCCTACGAGCCCGGGCGCGAGCACTATGACGGACAGGCCGCCGTGCGTTTCAATCCGGCCTGTCGCCTGGTCTATTTCGACCAGGCGATGAGCGCGCTGCCCGTCGCGACGAAGATCCTCGACTACGTGGCCTCGGCCGAGGGCGTGACCGAGAAGGAGGCGATCCGTCACCTTGCGGGCGCGGGCTTCGCCTTCGTGCGCGTGAAGGAGCCGATCGGCGTGCTGAGCCACGGCGAGCGCGCGCGGCTGGTCTTCCTGAAGATGAAGCTGCTGCGGCCGAACTTCTACGTGCTGGACGAGCCGACCAACCATCTCGACATCGAGGGTCAGGAGGATCTGGAGGAGCAGCTCGAGAAGAGCGACGTCTCGTGCATTTTCGTGAGCCACGACCGCTTCTTCACGCGCACCGTGGCAACCCGCTTCCTCGAGATCCGCAAGGGCCGCCTGGTAGAAACCGACGACGCCGACGCCTTCTTCGATTCGCAGGCCTGACCGTCGCTCAGGCGGCGTGACCCGTCATCTGAGCGAGACCGAGGGCGACGGAAAGGAGGTCGGAGCCGCCGGCGATGCGGGCGGTCGGGGCGGCTCGCG
>CAIYWM010000435.1 GCA_903929895.1 uncultured Alphaproteobacteria bacterium | reverse complement strand
GGGTCTGGCCGGGGCCGTGTTCGGCGGGGCGCAGCACGAAGCCGGTCGACAGGCCGCACTTCTGCGCCGCCGCCAGGTCGTTGTTGTGCGCCGCCACCAGCATCACCTGCTCGGGCTTGACGTACATGCTGTCGACCACGCCGAGATAGGCTTCGGGGTCGGGCTTGTAGTGATGGAAGGTCTCGCCCGAGAAGCAATGATCCCACGGAATGCCGCCGTTCTTGGCCATGTTGATCAGCAGCGCGACATTGCCGTTGCTCAGCGTCGCCACGACATACTTCTTCTTCATCATGCCGATGCCCTCGACCGAATCGGGCCACGGCCGCAGCTTGTGCCAGAGGTGGGTGAACTCCCACGCGCCCTCCTCGCCCGGATGCTTGAGGCTGCGCTTGGCCAGCAGCATCTCGAAGGCTTCCTTGTGCAGGTCGTCGATGCGCGTCCACGGCAGCTCGCCCTTGCGCACACGGCCCATCTGCGGCTGGTAGAGGCCGCGCCAGTCGTCGGCGAAGCTCGTCCAGTCGGTCTCGATCCCGTATTTCTTGCCGAGCGCGGGCATGTCGGCGATCAGGCTGCCGCGCCAGTCGACGACGGTGCCGAATACATCGAAAATGCAGACCTTCAGATTGGCGGGGACCTTGGACATTGGGTAGCTTCCTCACATGGTTTGGAAGCACGATAGAGTGAGCGGCGCGGACGGCAAGCCAAGATGCGGCTGGGTCTCCGACGATCCGCTCTACCAGGAATACCACGACACGGAATGGGGACGTCCGCTGCGCGACGATCGCGCGCTGTTCGAGCTTCTGACCCTGGAAGGCTGCCAGGCCGGCCTTTCGTGGATCACCGTGCTGCGCAAGCGCGAGCATTACCGCAAGGTCTATGACGGGTTCGATCCGGAGAAGATCGCGCGCTATCGCCCTGCGAAGCTGGAGAAGCTGCTGCTCGATCCCGGCATCATCCGGCACAAGGGCAAGATCGCCGCCAGCGTGACCAACGCCCAGGCCTATCTGGCGCTGAAGGAGCGCGAAGGCTCCTTCTCCAAGGTCCTGTGGAGCTTCGTCGGCGGCACGCCGAAGAAGAACCGCCCGAAGACCCTCAAGGACGTGCCGGCCCGCACGACCGAAAGCGACGCCTTGTCGAAAGCCCTTCAGAAGGCCGGCTTCAAGTTCGTCGGCTCCACCATCTGCTACGCCTTCATGCAAGCCTCGGGCATGGTCGACGACCATGTCGCGGGCTGCCACTGCGCCAAGGAGTAATCGTGACCAAGCGTGTCTACATCGCGGCCCTCGGGACCGAGACCAATCAGTTTGTGCCCTTTCCCACCGGCCTGCGCGGCTACCAGGAGCATGGCATCTGGCACGGCGACGCCACCAAGCACGCGCCGACCAACTTCACGGCGCCGATGCATGTCTGGCGCAAGGAGACCGAGAAGCGCGGCTGGACGGTGATCGAGGGTCTCTCGACCTTCGCGGCGCCGTCGGGCACGACCGTGCGCAAGGTCTACGAGGATTTCCGTGACGAGATCCTCGATGGCGTGAAGGCCGCCCTGCCGCTCGATGCCGTGCTGATCAACGTGCACGGCGCCATGGTCGCCGACGGCTACGACGACTGCGAGGGCGATCTCCTGTCGCGCATCCGCGCCATCGTCGGGCCCAAGGTCGCGATCGGCGCCGAGTTCGACCTGCATTGTCACCTGAGCGCGCTGATGCTGGAGAGCGCCGACGTGCTGGTGGGCTACAAGGAATACCCGCACACCGACACGATGGAGCGCGCGGCCGAACTGTTCGCGATCATCGCCGACACGGTCGAGGGCAAGGTCAAGCCGGTGATGGCGCGCTACGACTGCCGCATGATCGCGCAGTACCGGACCTCCGTGCCGCCGATCAACGAGTTCGTCGTTCGCATGAAGAGCCTCGAGGGCAAGGATGGCATCCTCTCGGTGTCGCTGAGCCACGGCTTCTCCTTCGCCGAGGTGGACGACGGCGGCACCCGCACCCTGGGCGTGGCCGACGGCGAGAGGAGGTAGGCCGAGGCGCTGGCCGAGCAGCTCGGAAGGGAGCTGTGGG
>CAIYWM010000434.1 GCA_903929895.1 uncultured Alphaproteobacteria bacterium | reverse complement strand
GTACTGGGTGGTTTTGGCGGCTTTCTCGACGAGTCCTTCCGGGCCCATGACTACCAACTCGGCCGTCGTAACTGCCAGAAGTTCCTGAAGAAGATCTTCGTTGTCGGCGACCGTAATCCGCTCGCCTGGGACAGAGATGGCGGCAAGCCGAAATGGTCCGATGTTGCATTCAGCGACCCGCGATTCCGGTACTGGGACGAGAAGAAGCAGAAGCACTTCTGCTCGATCATTCCCGTTGTGGGCGATGCCGAGCCGGAAGTACCGGTGCCGCCGTGGCCCCGCATCGACGGAAACAGGTTAGCCAGAATCGAGAAACGCATCGAGGCCCGGGCAGCCTACGTCGCGCCCAAGCTGCTCAACTTCAAGAGTGTGAGCCCGGTCTTCAATTGGGTGCTGCAGAAAGCCTGGAGCCAGTTCGGCGAGGGCCCATTGCTGTCCTACGTGCGCGGCACCATTCGCGCCGACCTGATCCGCCGTGACCAGCTCGAGGGCTGGCAATCCTATTCGGATGGTGCGCGGGCAGCGATCGCGGAGCTTTCACTGTCAGCTTACGATTATCGTACCATCAACGGGCCCAAGGGTCTCTGCAAGACGACCGGCTTGAACGAGGCGAACGTTCGCGACGCGTTGCACGAGGTAAGGAAGAGACAGCCGGACCTCATCTGGTCGGGTCAGGTGGACGACCAGGAATGCTGGACCCTAACGGCAAAAAGGCCCAGCTGGTTCAAGCGCAACAACCCGCTCGGCGGCCAATTGAGTATCGGGTGACGCCATGCTGCTATCGATCGCCTCCGCGGCCATCTCCCTCGTCATCGTCTTCCTGGTCGTCAGTCTGCTCTGCACGACGGCCCAGGAATTCGTCGCCGGCCTGTTCTCCATGCGCGCCAAGACGCTTGAAGCGACGCTCGAGAAGATGCTCGACGACGAGGAGCGGACGGGTCTCGTCGACCAGTTCTACGCGCATCCGCTGATCAAGAGCCTGGCGCCCTCGGGTCGCCTGCCGTCCTACATTCCGAAGGATCAGTTCGCGATGGCGATCCACGACATGCTGACGCGCAACCGGGCGCTCCAGGTCGGCAATGTCCTGCCGGTGTTCCGTATCCTCATGAAGGAGGCGGGTGGCGACGAAGCGGCCTTCAAGAAGTCCGTGGAAAGCTGGTTCGACGCGAGCATGGAGCGGGCCGGCGGCTGGTACAAGCGGCAGACACAGCGCATCATCCTGGCGCTCGGGCTGGTGATCGCGATTGGCTTCAACATCTACGCCATGCGCATCGCAACGACCGTGGCGAGCGCACCGTCGGCGATCCAGACCAATGTCATGGACGAGGCCAAGCGGCTTGCGGCGCAGACCAATGCGCAGGCAAACCTCGACACGCTCACCAGGCTGCAGATTCCGTTCGGATGGACGAAAGACTACCGGGTTGCCGGTGATGCAGGTCGCTGGACGTCCGACTGGCTGATCGCCTGGATCGTCGCCGTCGCCGGGTGGTCGATGACGGCGCTCGCCGCGTCGCTGGGCTCGCAATTCTGGTTCGGCATTCTCGTTCGCTTCGTCAACATCCGGTCGGCCGGCGAGAAGCCTGAAGAGGCGAAGGTCAAGGCCGGCTAACGCGCGGTCGAGACGATCAGGACGACGCCGGCCATGACGAGGATGATGCCGGCGAGTTCGCGGCGGTTCATCGATTCGTTGAAGACGCGGCGGGACACGAAGTAGCTGAACACGACCTCGGTCAGGATCAGGGTCCGCACCTGGGAGGCCGGTGCGAGCGCGAGCGCGGTCACGTTGGCGAGCGACGCCGAGGCGCCCGCGACTCCGGCGAACATCGAGACGCGCCATTGCCGGAGGGCCCCCAGCACGACCGCCGGGTTACGCGCCAGCAGCCACGCACAGAGCAGGACGGCCTGCAGGAGCTGGCTCCAGAACAGCGTCTCGGCGGCGGCGAGGAAAGGCGAGCCGGTGTGTAGCGCCAGGTTGGCGCCGCGATAGCCCACGACCGAAATCGCGAAGGCGGATCCGGAGGCCAGACCGTAGAAGGCGGCCGGATCGGCCCAGCTATGTTTCGCTCCGTCGACTGCCGGCGGCCGCGGAGAGAGCAGGACGACGCCCAGGGTCGCCACGACGATGGCCGCGATGGCCAGCGCCGACAGTGTTTCGCCGAGGAACAGCACGGAGAAGAGTGCGACCTGGATGACCTCGCTCTTGGAATAGACCAGCCCGATCGCGAAGCTGCGCTCTTGCATCGCCCGCAACAGCAATGCCGTGCCGGCCATTTGACTGAGCGCTGCGACCACCACCCAGCCACCGAAGCTCCAGGTGAGGACGGGTTGAGGAAAGCCACCAAACAACAGCACGAGGCAAAGCCACACGGCGAGAACGGGCATGCCGTAGAGAAAGCGGACCAGCGTCGCGCCGAGTGTCCCCAGCTCGGCCGTGAGATGTCGCTGCGCGGTGTTGCGCACGGTCTGCGCCGCGGCGGCAAAGACGGTGAGGGGTATCCAGAGCCACGACGGGGCAATCATATCGCCGGCTCTTCAGGAGGTTGTCGTTTGACCATGTGGAACAATTGCACATAGGATCGCCGCAATCGGTCATCGACCGCAAAAGAATTCCGGGAGTGAATACCATGACGTCCACCGAGTCGCGGCGC
>CAIYWM010000433.1 GCA_903929895.1 uncultured Alphaproteobacteria bacterium | reverse complement strand
TTGTGCGCCGACGTCCCGCATGTGGCCCATGCAGTCTGCCATCCAGTCGACGTGCTGCTCGATCGCCTGGATCATGCTGGCGAGAACCGAGGGGCTGCCGGGACCGGTGATCATGAAGAGGTTGGGAAAGCCTACGGAAGCCAGGCCCAGGTAGGCGCGAGGACCCGCCCGCCATTTTTCGGCAAGCGTCAGGCCCTTGCGACCGGTGATGCGGATCTTGTCGAACGATCCGGTCATTGCGGCAAAGCCTGTGGCACAAACAACGGCATCCAGAGGGTACTCGACGCCGTTCACCTCGATGCCGTTTTCGGTAAAGCGCTCGATCGGCGTTTTCGAAACATCGACCAGCCTTACATGCGGCAGGTTGTAGGTCTCGAAGTAGCCGGTATCGACGCACAGCCGCTTGCAGCCAAAGATATTTTCCGGGCAGAGCAGATCGGCAGTCTTTGGGTCCTTGACGATGCTGCGGATCTTGCTGCGGGCGAAGTCGGCAATCGTGTCGTTGGCAGCCTTCTCGAACAGCAGGTCTCCATACGCCCCCAGGAAGGGCAATCCGCCGTTTGCCCAGGCTTCTTCGTATTGCTTGTTGCGCTCCTCGGGGCTGGCCTCGAGCGCGGACTTCATGTTGAAGGGAAAATAGAAGCCCGTCGGGCGGGCGCGGGCTTTTGCCCTGAGGGCTGGGTAATCGGCCTTGATCGACTGCCAGTATTCCGGTGTCAGCTTTTCGTTCCAGGCCGGTACGGAATAGGTGGCCGTCCGCTGGAAGACCGTGAGGGCTGACGCCTGCTGGGCAATGATCGGGATCGACTGGATCGCTGACGAGCCAGTGCCGATGACGCCAACGCGGAGACCGGTGAAGTCGACGCCCGCCTGTGGCCATTCGCCGGTGTGATAGATCGGCCCACGGAAATCTTCGAGGCCCCTGAAGTTCGGACGGTTCGGTGCCGACAGGCATCCGACCGCCATGACGCAGAACTTCGCGCTCACCTTGTCGCCGCGGTCTGTCTCAACGCGCCAGCAATTTGCAACTTCATCGAAAGTCGCCGCAGTTACGCGCGTGTCGAACACGATATGGCGACGGAGATCGAAGCGGTCGGCAACGTGGTTGGCGTAGGAGAGGATCTCAGGCTGCGGCGCGTACTTCTCCGACCAGTTCCACTCCTGGTCCAGCTCTTCGGAAAACGAGAACGAGTACTGCATGCTTTCGACATCGCAGCGAGCACCCGGATAGCGGTTCCAGTACCATGTTCCGCCCACACCATCGCCGGCCTCATACACCCGCGCCGAAAAGCCAAGCCCGCGCAGGCGATGCAGCATGTACATGCCGGCGAAGCCCGCTCCCACGACGATGGCGTCGAAAACAGCGCCAACCTCTGCAGCGCGCTCCAGTCGGGTTCCTGTGTTGGCAGTCATGGCCTGGTTTTCCTCCTCGTTGGGGCACAGCCCTCATGGACGGATCCGGAAACGCTGGGTCAGTCTCGGGCGTTCTTGAACGAACAGACGCTCGGTCAATTTAGTGGAAATCCAGTCTGGGAGCATCGACATCGGCACTTGCGTCACGCAACCGGTTTCGACTGACGGCTGGTTGTAGCTGTGGTTAAGCGTAATTCATTGAATTTCGACCGGCGCCGACGCCACCGCAGTTCGTCGGGCACAGCATCTGGATGTCGCGGATGGGATCGCGGCCGAAGCGCGCCGGAATCAGCCGTTTCGGGATGGTCGGCCTGCACGAGGTAGACGTCGCTGTCTCCTTCGGGCCTGGCAAGATCCGGTATCGAGCCCCGGTTGATCCTACGCGCGCCGGTTTTGATGCGGGGTGGCGCAGCCCGGTAGCTGGTCAGGCTGATGACCTGAAGGTCGTAGGTTCAAATCCTGCCCCCGCAACCAATTCAAGAACGCCGTCCTCGAAAGAGGCCGGCGTTCTTGCGTTCCGGCTCGCGGCTCCGGCGCCATTGCACGAGAAGCCGTCCGAGTAGCAGGGCGGCCCCGAGGCCCAGCACGGCTGACATCGCCAGCGCCAAAGGGAAAAGCAGCGGGAGCGCTCCGTGGAGACGGCCGCTGAGATGGAGTGGGGCGAGAATGGCCATGCCCGCCGTACAGGCGATGCCGGCGGCGATCGAGAGCCGGGCCACGACACGCCAGCCTCTTTTCTCCAACGTCTGGTCCAGTCGCCCGGCGAGAAAGGCAGGCGCGAAGCCGATGAGATAGGCCGGTGCCAGGGCGGCGAGCACCAGCGGTATGCCGAGCGGACGGGCCCCGAACACGACGAGGACAAGGATCGCGGCGAGCGGTGGTGTGACCAGGGCCAGGAAGAGCGCGTGAAAGGGCATGACTGCGCCCGCGTCCTCCCGCCTGTCCATTTCACACCACCGCCTTTTCTGATCAGGGGGCGGGCACGGTGACGCCGTCATAGACGAGCCTTGCTTCGGTACCCGCCACGGCCGCCGTCTCGGAGAGAGGAAGGCCGCTCTTGTCGCCGATGACGACCGTCAGCTTCTCGCCCGGGGCATTGCCCGTAATCGCCGCCGGCGAGAATTCGTAAGCCGTGGCAGCCACGCCATCCAGGGGCCGCGCGCCGACCTTGCGGCAATCGGTAACCGTTTCCGGGCTTGGACTGCCGCGCTTGATGATCGAGCGGGTCTGGTCGTCGATCGGGGTCTTGGACCAGGTGTCCTTCGCACCGACCCGGCTGTAGAGGGCCGTGCTGGTGATGATCAGCTCGACCGGCTCCGCCATGCCCGGTGTCTTGACCGTCTTCTTCACGGCGGGCGCCTTGGCCATCGCGGCATAGGCGTCGTAGATCGGCTGGCAGTCTGAAGCGGCGTGCGCGCCGGACGCGACGACCGTCAGGACGCCGGCGAGGAAGGGCAAACAGGTTCGAAGTCTGGTCATGGGCTCAAGATCCGTTCAGCAGTGGTTGGAAGTTCATTTTCCGATGCTCATGCCGGGCATGCCGATTCCGAGGCAGAAGGTGTTCTGCGCTTTCGCGCGATAGACGCAGGATTCACCGCCGCCGAGATCGGCGCGATAGCCGGCCGCGAAGACGCCTTCGCCGCCGGGATTGCGGGCCACGACCGTGCCGCCCTCGGATTTGTCGCTCTTCGAGATCGTCGCGACGGCGTTGCCGGCCTGGTTGTAGACGACGGCCGCGCGCTCCTTGCCGACCAGGGCCGCGGCGCCGGTGCCGTCCGCCGCGAAGGACTGGACCAGTCCCGCGCCATCGGGCTCGCTCGTCAGGATGGCGGCCGCCTTGTCGCCGGCGCTGACGCTCACCAGCCCGGCTCCGCCCTTGGCGGGGTTGGCGCCGGCGGATACGACCTGCTGGCCGGCCTCCGAAAAGAGGCGAAGCGCCACGCCCTTTCCGGGCATGGCGCCAAGCGAGGCGGCGTTCTTGCCGGCCTTCTGGATCAGAAGGCCGAGATTGTCGGGTTTGGAGGACAGAGCGAGGCCGCCGTCCGGGCCGCCCTGCAGGTTGAACGTCGCGGCGTTCGAAGGATCGGCATTGATGATCGCCACGGACTTTCCGCCCGCCACCCGGATGAAGCCGTTGTTGCCCTGGGAGGTGTTCAGCTCCACCGCCGCTTCCGTGCCGTCGTTGAGCTGCAGCTTGGAGCCGTTGCCGCCGTCGGTCAGCATCAGCATCTTCTTCGAGGCGGCCGAGAGCTGGATC
>CAIYWM010000432.1 GCA_903929895.1 uncultured Alphaproteobacteria bacterium | reverse complement strand
GACAAGCGCAAGCCGGAGGCCGTCGCCGAGGCACAGAAGGCGCTGCCCAAGCCGCTCGCGGTGCTCAACGGCGCGCTCGAAGGCCGTGACTACCTGCTTGGCTCGACCTTCACCGTCGCCGACCTGAACCTGGCCTCGATCATGAGCTGGGCCAAGCCGATCAAGTTCGACTTCAGCCCGTTCCCGAACGTCAATGCCTGGCTCGACCGCTGCCTGTCGCGTCCGGCCTTCAAGGCGGCGCGCGGCTCGAAGTAGCCGCTACTCCGCGGGCGCGGCCCGCGGCGCCGGCAGCGCGGCATCTCGCTCGCTGCCGGGCAGCATCAGCGCCACCAGGGTGATCACGACCGAGGTGGCGGCGAGGCCGAGGAACAGCAATTCGAGGCTTCCCGTCGTCTCGCGCACCCATGCGATCAGCAGGATCGCCAGCGGCCCCGCCCCGAAGGCCACCACGAACTTCGCGCCAAAGCCCAGCCCGTGATAGCGGCTGGGCGTATAGCGGGCGATCAGGATGTTCTCGATCGGCCCCGCCGCCGCGCTGAGGACCGCCGACGCGATGGCGCCCAGGAGCGCCACGTAGCCGTTGCCCATGGCCAGCGCCAGCATGGCGACCACCTGCAGCGCCGACGCCGCGACATAGGTCGCCTTCAGCGGATAGCGGTCGATGATGCGCCGGCCCATCGCATATTGCGCCACGCCCGAGACGACGTAGATCATCGACGTGGCCAGGCCGACCCACAGCACGATCTGCGTGGCGACACCCCATGAAGCCAGGCCATCGCGCAGCGCCGAGATCTCCGGCGCGAGCTTCATCTCGAAGACCATCGCCGCGCCGAACATCAACGCCTGCCAGATGACGCCTTCCAGCGCCATTGTGACGGAGAGCACGGAGAAGACCCTCCAGAAGTCACGGCGGCCAACCTGGGTGCCCTTGACCTGCGGCATCGGCCGGTCGCCGACCTTGCCCTGGCGGATCTGGATCCAGAGGACAGCGCCGACAACCAGGCAGACGAGGCCTGGAACAATGAAGGCCGCGCGCCACGAGGCCAGCGTGATCAGCACGCCGGGCACAATGCCGTAGAGCGCCAGGCCCGCACTCCCCCACAGGCCGTTCACGCCCATGGCATGGCCCTGCTCCTTGGCCGTGCGGATCACCCAGCCGATGCCGACCGAGTGATAGAAGGCGCCGAAAGCGCCGATGCCGCACAGGGCCAGCGACAGCGCCAGCGTGTCCCCGGTCGGTACCAAGCCGCAGGCGATCGACGACAGGCCGAGGCCGAGGAACATGACGACCATCATGGCCGGCGCCCCGAACCTGTCCGAGGCCCAGCCGGCGGGCAGCGACATGACGCCCAGCAGGATCGTTGCCGGCGCATAGAGACGCAGCAGATCCTCCGCCGGCAGGTTCCAGGAGATCGCCAGGGTGAGGACGATCACGGCATAGAACGCCGTCATCATGTGCATCAGCGCGTGGCCGATGGAGGAGAAGAGCAGGACGCGCCGGCCAGGATCGATCATGCAGCCTGTATCCTTTGTCGCCCTGTTCCCTGCAAGCGCGGCTTGCGGCAATGCTGCCATTCGCGCTAAAGCCCCCGTGCTGCGGGCCTACCGGCCGGCGGCACCGGTCGGGGCGTAGCGCAGCCTGGTAGCGCATCAGTCTGGGGGACTGGGGGTCGCAGGTTCAAATCCTGTCGCCCCGACCAATTAACTCCCCTGCCATATGTCGACATGAACACGCGTCACGCGCTCGCCTTCATCTTCTGCACGGTGGCGCTCGATGTGCTGGCGCTGGGTGTCATGATCCCGGTGCTGCCGACCATCGTGCTGGGGTTCATGGATGGCGACACTGCCGGCGCCGCCGAGATGTTCGGCGTGTTCGCCACGGTCTGGGCCCTGATGCAGTTCCTGTGCTCGCCCCTCCTCGGCGCCCTGTCGGATCGCTACGGCCGCCGGCCGGTCATCCTGATTTCATGCTTGGGACTGGGCCTCGATTACATCTTCATGGCTCTCGCGCCCTCGCTGCTGCTGCTGTTCGTCGGCCGCGTGGTTTCAGGCATCACCTCGGCCACGATCGGCACGTCCTTCGCCTATATCGTCGACGTGACCAAGCCCGACGAACGGGCCAAGGCCTTCGGGCTGGTCGGCATGGCCTTTGGGCTGGGCTTCGTGGTCGGGCCGGCGATCGGCGGCCTCCTTGGCGGTCTCGATCCGCGCCTGCCGTTCTGGGTCTCGGCCGCGGCCTGTCTCGCCAATGCGGCGTTCGGATGGTTCGTGCTGCCAGAATCGCTGCCGCCGGAGAAGCGCATGGCCTTTTCGTGGAAGCGCGCCAGTCCGGTCGGATCGCTGAAGCTCCTGGCCTCACAGCGCCAGCTGCTCGGCCTCGCGTCCGTGGATTTCATGGGAAACTTCGCCCACCAGGTCCTGCCGGCCGTGTTCGTGCTATATGCCGGACATCGCTACGGATGGGGTGAAACCACCGTGGGCCTGACCCTTGCCTTCGTGGGCGTCTGCACCGCCGTCGTGCAGGGACTTCTGATCGGTCCGATCGTCAGGCGCATCGGTGCCCGTGCGGCCGTGATTGTCGGCCTGCTTGCAGGCGCGACGGGCATGTCGATCTATGGGCTGGCCGTCACCGGACCCTGGTTCTGGGCCGGCGTTCCGGTGATGGCCTTCTGGGGCGTGGCCGGTCCGGCCCTGCAGGACATGATGACCCGTCACGTGAGCGGCTCGGAGCAGGGTCAGCTCCAGGGCGCCACCTCGGCCTCGCGCAGCGTCGCGGGCCTGATCGCGCCCGGCATCTTCGCCGTCTTGTTTGCCTGGACGATCGACAGCCTACCCGGTGCCGCGTTCCTCCTGGCCGGCGGACTGCTGGCAGCAGCAGCCCTCGTCACCTGGTTCGTTACGGCGCGGACGCGACCTGTCGCCCGTGTTCCGTGAGTTTGCAGACGAGCCAGTCCGGCTTCAGCGGGTTCTTGAACCAGGGCTGCGCCCAACCCGCCTGCAGGCATCGCTTGACGACGTCAGGATTTACTTCCTGTCCGTCAAGATCGAACAGGGGCAGTTTCCCGCCCGGCTGACCGAGCCCGCGCCTCAGGTACAGAATCTCATGTATGGTTGGAAGATCGACCTCCAAACCATTGTCATTAAATGAATTTAGTTCAAACGAGCGCGCGTAATGGCGCGCGAAATCGCGATTCACAAGCACGGTCACGTCCCCCTTTGACGATACCGTTGAAGGCCCCTCACCGGGCACGATACGCCGGCCCGGGCAAAAACCAAATAAAATCAGTTACTTGATACACTTTCTTACAAGGACCACCCGATCTGGTGGTCCTTGGACGCCCAACCTGCAAGTCCTAGAGCGCCGCCCCCCGGCGATGCCCCAGCCTCGAAGGCCTAGTTCTGCGTCTTCAGCGTGCTGCGCAGCTGCGTCAGCGCGTGTTCGAGGTCTTCCAGCACCGACTCGATCTCGCGGCGCTTGTGGAGGTCCAGGACGGCCGCGCGCGGCGTCGTGGTCGAGGGTTGGGGACCGGTCCGCGGCAGCGGCTGGCGGGTGCCGCCTGCCATGGCCTCGGCCCGCGCCGACACGATACGCAGGCTCTCCAGGGCGCTCTCGGCCGCGAGGTCGAGACGTTGCGCGGGCAG
>CAIYWM010000431.1 GCA_903929895.1 uncultured Alphaproteobacteria bacterium | reverse complement strand
GTAGCCGTAGCCGCCGTGGAACTGCAGGCACTCGTCGATCAGCTCGCACTGAAGCTCGGTCGTCCAGTACTTGGCCATCGCCGCGGTCGCCACGTCGAGTTCGCCCTTGAGGTGCTTGGCCACGCAATCGTCGACGAAGACGCGCGCGATATGGGCCTTGGTCTTGAGTTCGGCGAGCTTGAAGCGCGTGTTCTGGAAATCGATGATCTGCTTCCCGAACGCCTTGCGCTCCTTCACGTACGCCAGCGTATGCTCCAGCGCCGCCTCGATCGCCGCCACCGCCTGGATGGCGATGACCAGCCGCTCCTGCGGCAGCTGCTGCATCAGCTGGACGAAGCCCATGCCCGGCCCGCCCAGCAGGTGATCGGCCGGCACGCGCACGTCCTGGAAGAACAGCTCGGACGTGTCCTGCGCCTTCATGCCGATCTTCTCGAGATTGCGGCCGCGCTTGAAGCCTTCGGTCTTGGTCTCGACGGCGATCAGCGACGTGCCCTTGGCGCCGAGCTTGGGATCGGTCTTGGCGACCACGATCACCAGGTCGGCAAGCTGGCCGTTGGAGATGAAGGTCTTGGAGCCGTTGATGACCCACTGGTTGCCGTCCATGACGGCCGTGGTCTTCACCGCCTGCAGGTCGGAGCCGGTGCCCGGCTCGGTCATGGCGATCGCCGTGACCAGGTCGCCGGAGCAGGCCTTGGGAATCCACTTCTTCTTCTGCTCCTCGGTGCCGTAGTGGAGCAGATAGGGGACCACGATGTCGTTGTGCAGCGAGAAGGCCGGCCCGGAGGCGAGCGCACGTCCCTGCTCCTCGATCATGATGGCGCTGTACAGGAAATCGCCGCCGGCGCCGCCATAGGCCTCGGGCATGGTCATTCCCAAGAGCCCCTGCTCGCCCGCCTTGCGCCACAGCTCGCGCGGCACGACACCCTCTTCCTCCCACTTCATGTGGAACGGGGTCACTTCCTTCTCGAAGAAACGCCGGCAGGTCTCACGAAACATCTGGTGTTCGGGCGTGTAATGCGCGGCCAGAGCGGCAGTCACGGGCATCGTCCTCCAACGATCAGAATGGTCAGTCTTCTTGAAGGGACTGTGGGCCGCCGGCGGTTGGTCCGCCAGCCCAAGGTAGGTAGTTTACCTTTACGTAAACGTCAACGGCGGTTAGGAGGGTGACGATGACCATCGAAAATGAAGAGCAGCTGGAAAAGCTGCGCACCATCGGCAGGCTGGTGGCCCGCACCCTCACCGCCATGGGCGAGGCGCTGGAGCCCGGCATAACGACCCGCGAACTGGACGATCTCGGCCGCGCCCTGCTCGAGAAGGAAGGCGCACGGTCGGCGCCGGAACTCACCTACGATTTTCCGGGCGCGACCTGCATCTCGGTGGGGCCCGACTGCGCCCACGGCATCCCGGACGACACGGCGATCAAGGCCGGCGACCTGATCAACATCGACGTCTCGGCCGAGCTGGACGGCTATTTCGGCGATACCGGCGCGAGCTTCGCCGTCCCGCCGACCAGCCCGCGCATCGAGCGCCTCTGCGAGGATGGAAGGCGCGCCATGTGGGCCGGGATCAAGGCCGTGAAGCCGGGCGTCCGGTTGAACGAGATCGGACGGTCGATCGAGACCTTCGCGCAGAAGAACGGCTACAGCCTGATCCGCAATCTGGCGAGCCACGGCATCGGGCGTTCGCTGCACGACGAGCCGTCGGAAATCCCCACCTGGTACGAGAAGCACGACCGCCGGAAGATCACCGAAGGCCTGGTCTTCACGATCGAGCCGTTCCTGTCGTTGGGCGCCGACCATGTCGAAGAAATGGACGATGGCTGGACCCTGCGCCCGCCGCTGCACCAGGCCACGGTGCAGTACGAACACACGCTGGTCGCGACCCGTCGCGTACCGCTGATCCTGACGCTGGCCTGAGCGGCGCGCGCTAGTTGACCGTCGGACAGGGACGCGACGGCAGGCGCGAGTCGCAGACGCTGACGCTCTCGATGTACTTCTTCATGGTCTCCAGACGCTCCGGCGTCGGGACCGACCGCACGGCACGCTGCACGACGTAGAAGCTGTCGTTGCCCTTGATCGCCGTCAGCATCGTCGTCTCCGGCTTGCCGGTCGAGGCGAGCAAGGGGCACCGGAGAAGGATCGAGGCGGCGTCGTAGCCGTTCACCTTCCCGGTCGCGAGCGGCGTCGCGGTGCTGCCCTTGCAGGCGCCCGCCCACTGTTGCTGCATGGCGCCAAGGAACGGTGCGGGCTGCAGGTCCGTGCGGCTGAGGAACACCTGGACGGTGACCATCTCCGTCCAGTTCTGCACCGTCTCGCCGGCCGGAATGAACTCCTGCATGTTCATGCCGTTCTTGGAGTCATTGAAGCCGAGCTTGAACCCCTGCGGCACGCCCACGAGCAGGTTCTCGTCCTTGAGCGGCTGGGCCTGCAGCGCGCCGCCGGTCAGGCACACCAGCACGGCCAGGGCAGCCGCCGTCCACTTGCTCCGCTTCGTCATCGGGTTCCCCTGCAAAGGTTGCAGGGGAACAAACGGTAACTCAGCGACACTGTTTCCGACCAATCTCTACTCGACCGTCGTCGCGCTCAATCCCAGCATCGCGCGGCGGCGCAGCCACTGGCTGGGGCGATAACGGTCGTCGCCGGTGATCGCCTGGATCTGTACCAGGATCTCGTGACACTCCTTGACGCCCAGCCAGTCGGCGAGCGCCAGCGGCCCGCGCGGATAGTTGAGACCCAGCGTCATCGCCGTGTCGACATCGGCGGCCGAGGCGATGCCGATCATGGCCATCTCGCAGCCGAGGTTGGCGATCATCGAACACATGCGCTGGGCGATGAAGCCGGGCGAGTCCTTAATCACCGTCACCTTGGTGCCCGACTTGGCGAGCAGCGCCACGGTGGCGTCCCGGATCGCCGGATCGAAGCCCGGCGCCATCATGATGGTGATGCGCTTGGACACGTCGCCCGTCAGGTCGACCGCGACGGTGCGCTTCGGGTCGAGGCCCAACTCGATCGCGGCGGTGGTGCAGTCCTTGCCGATCGGCGCCACCAGGATCGGGCTCTTGCCGTCGTCGGCCGCCAGCATGTTCGCGCCGTCGCCGCTGACGAGGCTGAGCAGCTTCTTGTTGTGCGTGTCCATGATGACCACGCTCGATGCCGGCACATGCGAGGTCGGATGATCGGCGCCGGCGTCGATCTTCGCGCCCTTGTCGTCATAGGCGTACCAGCCGCCGCCGGTCTTGCGGCCGAGCTTGCCCGCCGCATAGAGGCTCTCGTGATAGGGGCTCGGCGTCATGCGCCGGTCGTGGAAGAAGCCCTCGTAGATGATCTTGCGCGCCGGGAAGTTCACGTCGATGCCGGTGAGGTCCATCAGCTCGAACGGGCCCATGCGGAAGCCACAGGTGTCGCGCATCACGGCGTCGACCTGCGACGGCGTCGCCCTGCCCTCCTGCATGATGCGCAGGCCTTCGGTGCCGATCGCGGTGCCGCCGAGATTGACCAGGAAGCCCGGCGTGTCGCCCACGACCACGGGAACGCGGGTCTGGCGCTTGCCCAGTGCCACCATGGCGTCGACCACCCACTGCGCGGTGTCGGCGGCGCGGATGACCTCGACCAGCTTCATCAGCGGCACGGGATTGAAATAATGCATGCCGCAGACGCGATCGCGATGCTTCAGCGAGCGCGCGATCGATGCGATGCGGATCGAGGAGGTGTTGGAGGCCAGGATGGCGTCGGGCGCGATCACCGCCTCGAGCTCGCCGAACAGCTTCTGCTTCACTTCGAGATTCTCGAACACCGCCTCGACCACGACGTGGCAGCCCTTGAGGTCCTCGATCTTCTCGGCGACGCCGAGATTGGCATCGGTCTTCGCGAGGTCCGCATCGGTCAACCGGCCCTTGGCGACCAGCCCCTTCAACGTCTCCAGAATGGCAGCCTTGGCCTTCGCCGCACCGCCCGGGGCCGCGTCGTACATGATCGCCGTCATGCCGCCCTGCGCGGTGACCTGCGCGATGCCGCGGCCCATGGCGCCGGTTCCCACGACGCCGACGGTGAGATCGGCGCGGTTGATATCGAGACTCATACTTCTACTTCCTCCAAACAATAGACTTTCGTCATCAAAGCGATGGTGTCATCCCGAGCGCAGCGAGGGACCTTTCGGACCTCGAAGAAAGGATCCCTCGCTGCGCTCGGGATGACAGCTATTTCGAGAAACCGGCCGTCTTCAGGCCGTCCTTGATTTCTTCCAGCACCGCCGGATCCTCGATCGTGGCCGGCAGGGTCCAGGGCTGGCTGTCGGCCATCTTCTGCATCGTGCCGCGCAGGATCTTGCCCGAGCGTGTCTTGGGCAGCCGCTGCACGACCAACGCGCTCTTGAAGAAGGCGACGGGCCCGATACGGTCGCGCACCATCTGCACGACCTCAGCGGTGATCTCCTGCGGCGGCCGGTTGACCCCGGCCTTCAACACCAGGAAACCGAGCGGCACCTGCCCCTTGAGATCGTCGGCGATGCCGATCACCGCGCACTCGGCGACGTCGTTGTGCGCGCCCAGCACTTCCTCGATCTGCCCGGTCGAGAGGCGATGGCCGGCGACGTTGATCACGTCGTCCACGCGGGTCATCACCGACACGTAGCCATCCTGGTCGATGAAGCCCGCGTCCCCGGTTTTGTAGTAGCCGGGGAACTCGCTCATGTAGCTCTGCTTGTAGCGATCGTCGGCATTCCACAGCGTCGGGAAGGTTCCCGGCGGCAACGGCAGCTTGCCCGCCAGCGCCCCCACCTCGCCCGGCTTCATCGCATGGCCGTTCTCGTCCAGCACGTCGAGATGCCAGCCCGGCGACGGCATCGAGGTCGAACCGAGCTTCACCGGCATCGGGTCGAGGCCCTGGAAGTTGCCGCAGATCGCCCAGCCGGATTCGGTCTGCCACCAGTGATCGACCACCGGCACGCCCAGAAGCTTCTGCGCCCATTCGACGGTCGGCGGATCGCCGCGCTCGCCCGCCAGGAACAGCGTGCGGAACTTCGAGAGGTCGTAGTGCTTCAGCAGCTTGCCTTCAGGGTCTTCGCGCTTGATCGCGCGGAAGGCCGTCGGCGCGGTGAACAGTGCCATCGCCTTGTGCTCGAAGATCACGCGCCAGAAGGCACCGGCGTCGGGCGTGCCGACTGGCTTGCCCTCGTAGAGGATCGAGGTCGCGCCGTGGATCAGCGGTCCGTAGACGATGTAGCTGTGGCCCACGACCCAGCCCACGTCCGAGGCGCACCAGTACACCTCGCCCGGCTGGACGCCGTAGAGGTTCTTCATCGACCAGGCGAGCGCCACGCAGTAGCCGCCGGTGTCGCGCACCACGCCCTTGGGCTGGCCGGTCGTGCCCGACGTGTAGAGGATGTAGAGCGGATCGGTGGCCTTCACCGGCACGCAAGCCGCCGGCTGCGCCGTGGCGAGCGCCTCGTTCCAGTCGAGGTCGCGACCGGCCACCATCGTCGCGGCGCATTGCGGCCGCTGCAGCAGGATGACCCGCGGCACCTTGTGCTTGGCCTGCTCGATCGCCTGATCGACCAGCGGCTTGTAGTGCACGATGCGCGACGGCTCGATGCCGCACGAGGCGGTGAGGATCAGCTTCGGCGCGCAGTCGTCGATGCGGCTCGACAGTTCCTTGGCCGCGAAGCCGCCGAACACCACCGAATGGATCGCGCCAATGCGCGCGCAGGCGAGCATCGCCATCACCGCTTCGGGGATCATCGGCATGTAGAGGATGACGCGATCGCCCTTGCCCACGCCCTGCGCCGCGATCATCCCGGCGATGCGCGCCACCTGGTCGCGCAGCTCGCGATAGGTGAAGGTCTTCTTGCTGTTGGTGAGCGGCGAATCGTAGATCAGCGCCGCCTGCTCCGCGCGCCCACCGTCGACATGCCGGTCGAGCGCATTGTGGCAGGCGTTGAGCTCGCCACCCTCGAACCAGCGATAGAAAGGCGGCTTCGCCCGGTCGAGCACCTTGTCCCAGCGCTTCGTCCAGTCGATCGCCGCCGCCTGCTCGGCCCAGAATCCCTCGGGATCCTGGAGCGACCGCGCATGCAGCGCACGATATTTGTCGCCAACAGCCATGACCGGCATCCTCTGCGTTTCCGCTTCTGGCTTAGCCCCGGCCCCGGCCCGTCGCAATGTGGTTATCTGCCCGGCCGGGCCTTCGGGAGGGGCTATCGCGTATGAAGCAAAGGTCCCTCACTTCGTTCGGGATGACACCGCTTGTTTGATCAGCGCACTGCGCCAGATCCCAACAAAATTGTCATCCCGAACGAAGTGAGGGACCTTTCAATTTCTTGGGAACGCCAACGATTCCGGCCATTCCAGGCGATATGCGATAGCCTTGGCCCCGCTCAGGCGAAGACGTCGGAAACGTAGCGCCCGTGCTCGTGCTCCACGGCCTCGACCCACTTCTGCGCGTCGCCCTCGCTGGCGCCCGATGCCTCGCGATAGATTCGCACCAGCGTCTCGCGCACGGCCGGCGCCATGTACTGGCCGTCGCCGCAGACAAAGACGCTGCCGCCCTGCCGGAAGAGTTCCACGATGCGGGCGCGCTCCTCCCACACCCGATGCTGCACGAACGACACCTCACCGCGAGGCTGCAGCGAGAAGGCCGGCAGGACCGTGACGACGCCCGCCGCCTGCCATTGCCCGAGTTCGTCGCGATAGAGATAGTCGACGCCTTCATGGTTGGTGCCGAAGAAGAGCAAGGCCGGTCCGACATCCTGGCCGCCCTGCTTCTGCGTGGCGCGGTCCTGCAGGAAGCCGCGAAACGGCGCGATGCCGGAGCCGGCGCAGATCATGATGAGCGGTGTCCTGGGATCCGCCGGCGGATGGAAGCGGGCGTTGGACGGGCGCACCGCGAGCGAGATCCGGTCGCCCGGCTGCAGATGCGCCAGGTACGACGAGGCCACGCCGCGGAAGGTGCCGGTTCCCGAGTAGGCCGGCGCATCGACCACGGCGACCGTCAGTGTGACATGGTCGGGCTTCCACAGCGGCGACGAGGAAATCGAATACTGCCGGGCACGCATGGGCGGCAGCATGTCGAGATAGGCACCGAAGCCCAGCGCACAGGACTGGAAGCGGTCGAGCAGGTCGAGCACGCTGCACCGCGGCTTCAGGACCAGCGTGCCATAGGCCTCGCCCGCCATGGCCTCCAGCTCGGCCTGCTCGGGCGGACAGGGCGTTGCCGCGGCCAGGGCGGCCACCTGGGCGCGGGTGGCGGGCTGGGCCAGTTCCACGTAGTTCGACAGCAGCTCGCCGCAGCTGACCGGCCGGCCGATCGGCAGGCTGGCCGCGCCGTCGCGACGAAGCACCACGAGTGTGTCACGCGCCAGACCGAAGCGGCGCAGCACGCGATCGACCAGCTCCTGCGGATTCGTCGCCAGCACGGCCAGATAGTCGCCGGCGCGGTAGCTCATGTCTTCGGGCAGCGAGAATTCCAGGTGCCGCTTCGACCGCGCGTTGGGCGCGCTCATGTCCACCAGTTCGCGGTTCTCGACCACGATGCCCCGTTGCAGATCGCCCAGCCGCAGCGCGCCCTCGCGGCCGTCCTTGACGTATTCGACCTGCAGACCGGACGCGGCCGGCGCGGCCGCGGCCTCCTTGCCCAGCGCCTCGCGCAGCCGCGGCAGGAAGCCGGCCCACCATTCGTCGAAGGCGCCGAAGAAGTCGCCGCCCGAATCCGTCTCGCCGCGCTCGGCGAGTCGCGTGGCGCCCGCCCTCGCGAGGGCTGCATCGACTCGCTTGGGAACCGCCTGGTAGGTGCGCGCCCATTGCCGGTTGCCGCATCCGAACACGGCGAAGCGCGCACCGGCCAGCGCACCCTCCGGCAGCGCCTCGACGGAGGAGACGAACTGGCGGGCATTGTCCGGCGGCTGGCCTTCGTAGGACGCCGTGACCACGACGATCGCCCCCTCGCGCGGCAGGTTGCCCGCATAGTCGTCCATTGCCGCGACGGTCGGCGCGAAGCCGTTGGCCGGCGCCTCGTCGGCAATGCGGTTGGCGAAAGCCTCCGACGAACCGGTATTGCTGCCATAGAGGATCAGCAGCGGTGTGCTGGCGCCGTCCGCTGCGGGTCGACGCGCAGCCTGCGGCGTCAGCGCCTTCTGCGGGGTCTGTGGCACGGCGCTGCGCCGCAGCGATGTCCCCGTGCGGCGCGCCCGCGCGCGGATGCGCAGGCCTTCGGGCTTGAGCGTCAGCGTCTCGTGGATCTTCAGCGTGTAGGATGGGTCGTCGAGCACGAAGTCGAAGCGCTGCAGCATCAGGACGAGGACGAGCTGGGCCTCCTGCATGGCAAAGGGCCGGCCGATGCAGGCGCGCGCGCCATTGCCGAAGGGCTTCCAGGCATTCGGCGGCAACTGGCTGGCGTTCTCGGGGGCGAAGCGCTCGGGCCTGAAGGCTTCCACGTCGTCGCCCCAGACCTTGGGATCGCGATGCAGCATCGGCTCGAGGACCATCACGATGTCCTTGGTCGTGAGCGGGTACTTCCCGGCCAGCACCGTGTCCTTGTGCGGGCTGACGGAGAACACCGAGGCGGTCGGCCAAATACGCAGCGCCTCCATCAGGATCTGCTCGATGTAGCGGAGCTGCGCGAGATGCTCGACCCTCGGCACCTCCTCTCCGAGGACCTCGTCGACGATGCTCCGCGCCTTCTGGAGGACGTCCGGATTCTTGAGCAGCAGATAGGTCGCGAACGACAGCAGCCCGCTCGTGGTCTCGTGGCCGGCGATCAGGAAGGTGATCATCTGATAGCCGATGTTCTCGTCGCTCAGCTTCTCGCCGGTGACGGGATCGACGCCATTCAGCATCAGATTGAGCAGATCGTTCTTCTCGTTGCCCTTCGGATCGCGCCGCCGCTCGGCGATGAGATCGCGTGCGACCTTGTCCATCAACTCCTTGTCGGCCTGGAACTGGCGCGCCTTGGACAGCATCAGGCTGCTCAGCAGCTTCGGGCGGCGCGAGCGGTTCGAGGCTTCCTGCAGCGTTCCCACCATGGCGGAAACGAAGGGATGCATGTCGTCCTGGTAGAAGCTGTTGAAGCGGTAGTCGAACGCACAGAGGGCGATCGTGTCGAGCGTGAGCCGCGTCATGTTGTCGGCGACCTCGATCACCGCACTCGGCCCGAACCGCTCCCAGCGCACGAACATCTGGTCGGCGATGTCGAGCATCCTGTCGAACATGCCGCGGATGGCGATCGGCCCGAACGCCGGGACCAGGATGCGATGGGCCTTGGCCCAGTTGGGCTCGTGGCCATAGGCCGTGAACAGCCCGTCGCCGGCCACCGCACGGATTTCCTTCAGGGCCCCCTGGATGCGCTTGCCGAACCGCGTCTCGTCGCACAGCTCGTTCACCAGCTCCTGCGAGCTCGCGACATGGACGTCGTGGTCCATGATCGTGAGCTTGAAGAACGGCCCGTAGGTGCGGGCGAGCCCCATCAGGCTCTGGATCGGGCAGCCGCCCTGCAGTTCGGTGAGATTGCCAACGATGGGTTTCAGGGGCGGTTGGGGAACCGGCTCATTCAGCGACATGGTGCGATGCTTTCAGACAAAGTTCGAGTTCCCGCGGACCACCGGCCGACGTCGTGACTCGACCTAAAATGGCCTGTCGCCTCGCCCTTTGTCGACGTGTTCCTGTGGCCAGATCGGCGCGCGAGCGTTTCGGTGCGATTGCGGCTATTCTTCGGACAACAAGAATGATCCCGGGAGGGAACGATGGTCGGTCGCCGTGAGGTGACGCTGGGCGGGCTTGCCGCGCTGGCGTCGACGCGTGTGCAGGCTCAATCGACGAATTGGCCCACGAAGCCGATCCGCCTGATCGTGCCCTACGGGCCCGGCGGTTCGGCCGACCAGGTGGCCCGCCTCTATGCCGAGAAGATGAGCGCCTCGCTGGGCCAGCAGATCATCGTGGAGGACAAGCCCGGCGCCTCGGGCGGCGTCGGCGCACAGATGGTCGCGACGGCGCCAGCCGACGGCTACACCCTCCTCCTGTCGCCGACCGCGATCATGGCCATCACGCCGGCCGCGCGGAAGGTGCCCTACAATCCCAACGACCTCGTGGCCGTCGCGCGCCTCTCGACACCGATCCTCGTCGTCACCCTCACCAATGCGCTGGGCGCCCGGAGCTGGGCGGAGTTCGTGGCGCTGGCGAAGGCCAACCCGGGCAAATACTGGTTCGGCTCCTCGGGCCTCGGCACCATCACCCATCTCACCGGCGAAGTGCTGACGCGTACCGCCGGCATCCAGATGCAGCACTCACCCTACAAGACCATCGTCGACGCCACCGGCGACGTGTTCGACGGGCGCATCCAGATGGTCTTCGATCCCTCCTTCGTGCCCTACGCCAAGGCCGGCAAGGTGTTCGCCGCGCTGGTCGATCAGCCCGCTCGCCTGCCCGATCTGCCGAACACGCCGACGGCGATGGAGGTTGGCCTCGATCTCAAGGGCTTCCGCGCCCGCAGCTGGTTCGGACTGTTTGCGCCCAAGGGAACGCCTGAACCCGTCCTGAAGCGACTATCCGATGCGGCGGCGCAGGCGGCCGCCCTGCCCGAGATGAAGGAGAAGCTGCTGCTCGTCGCGCAGAACGTCGAATACCCGTCGAACGTCGAGTTCGCGCGGCAGGTGCGCGACGACCAGATCTATTTCGCGCAGCTGCTGAAAGACCTGGATATCAAGCTGGAATAGGCGAGCCGCCCTGTGAGAGAGTGCCGCCGCACAGGGAGTCGAACGGAAAAGATCATGGCCAAGCGCAAGACGGGAAAAGGCAGCAGCAAGTCGAAGGCGCCGGCCAAGCGCAAGGTCGCCGCCAAGACGAAGAAGATCGTCCGGCCGGCTGCGAAGGTCCCGCCCAGGAAGGCTCCCTCGCCAAAGAAGGTCATCGCCCCAAAGAAGGTTGTCGCCGCCAAGAAGGCCGTCGCACCGAAGAAGGCCGTGGCACCGAAGAAGGCCCCGGCATCCCGGAAGGTCACCGCTCCCAAGCCGCTCGGGCGTCCCGGCCTGCGTCGCTCGGTCAAGAGCCGCACCTCCGTGACCCGCCTCGCCGCGCCGCGTCCGGTGTCGCACAAGACCGCGCTGGCCGCGCAGAACATCTACGAGCGCGACCTCGACAGGACGCCTGCGAATTACGCCGCCCTCACCCCGCTGCAGTTCATCGAGCGCACCGCCAGCGTCTATCCCGATCATGTCGCGCTGATCCACGGCGAACGCCGCCAGACCTGGGCCGAGACCTATGCACGCTGCCGGCGGCTTGCCTCGGCGCTGGTCAAGGTCGGCATCGGCGTCGGCGACACGGTGGCGATCATGGCGCCCAATATTCCCGAAATGTACGAGGCGCATTTCGGCGTGCCGATGACCGGCGGCGTGCTCAATTCTCTGAACACGCGGCTCGACGCGGCGATGGTCGCCTTCATCCTCGACCATAGCGAAACCAAGGTGCTGCTGGTCGACCGCGAATTCCATCGCGTCGTCACCGAGGCGCTGGCGATCGCCAGGACCCAGCCGCTGGTCGTCGACATCGACGATCCCGAGTGCGCGGACCGCGCGCAGATCGGCGACACGACCTGGGAGGAGTTCATCGCCGACGGCGATCCCGATTTCGCCTGGTCCTATCCGTCGGACGAGTGGAACGCGATCACGCTGAACTACACGTCGGGTACGACCGGCAATCCCAAGGGCGTCGTCTACAGCCACCGCGGCGCCACGCTCTCGTCCTACGGCAACGCCACGCAATGGCCGATCGGCCTGCACCCGGTCTATCTCTGGACCCTGCCGATGTTCCACTGCAACGGCTGGTGCTTCCCCTGGACTCTGGCGCTGGTGGCGGGCACCTCGGTCTGCCTGCGCCGCCCGGCGGCCAAGCCGATCTTCGATGCGCTGGCCGACAACGACGTGAGCCACATGTGCGGCGCGCCGATCATCATGCAGCTCATCATCGGCGCAACCGAGGCCGAACGCCGGCCGCTCGGCCGCAAGGTCGAGTTCATGACCGCGGCCTCGCCGCCGCCCGCCGCGGTGCTCGAGGCGCTGGAGAAGCAGAACTTCCGGGTCACCCACGTCTACGGTCTCACCGAGGTCTACGGCCCGGCCACGATCTGTTCGTGGCATCAGGAATGGGATGCGCTGTCTGCCCATGACCGCGCGCGGCTGAAGGCGCGCCAGGGCGTGCGCTACGCGGCCCAGGACGGCGTGACCGTGATGGATCCCACGACCATGAAGGAGGTGCCGCGCGACGGCACGACCATGGGTGAGGTCATGTTCCGCGGCAACATCACCATGAAGGGCTATCTCAAGAACCCGGCGGCGACGCGCGACGCCTTCGCAAACGGCTGGTTCCATTCCGGCGACCTCGGCGTGATGCACGAGGACGGCTACATCGAGCTGCGCGACCGCTCCAAGGACATCATCATCTCGGGCGGCGAGAACATCTCGACCATCGAGGTCGAGGGCGTGATCATCGCCCATCCCGCCGTCGCCAACGCCGCCGTCGTTGCACGCCCCGACGAGCGCTGGGGCGAGACGCCCTGCGCCTTCGTCACGCTGAAGGACGGCGTCACCGTGACCGAAGCCGAGATCATCGCCTTCTGCCGCGAACACCTCGCCCACTTCAAGACACCCCGGACAGTGGTCTTCACCAACCTGCCCAAGACCTCGACCGGCAAGATCCAGAAGTTCGTACTGCGGGACATGGCGAAGCAG
>CAIYWM010000430.1 GCA_903929895.1 uncultured Alphaproteobacteria bacterium | reverse complement strand
GTCTCGGGCTACGGCACGTCGGGCGGCCAGAAGAACGACGGCATCGACATCGCCGCCGCCAAGGGCACGCCCGTCAAGGCCGCCGAGGGCGGCAAGGTCGTCTATGCCGGCGGCGAGGTCGCCCGCATGGGCAACCTGCTGCTGATCGAGCATTCCGGCGGCTACATCACGGCCTACGGCAACAACGAATCGCTGGCCGTGAAGAAGGGCGACGTGGTCAAGAAGGGCCAGGTCATCGCCAAGGTCGGCAACTCCGGCGGCAGCGCAGAGCCGCAGCTCCATTTCGAGGTCCGCCGCTCCGGCAAGACGATCGATCCGACGACGGTGCTCGGGCCGCAATAGGCCTGTGGTCGTTCTTCCTTACGTCGCTCCCGGACATTGCATAGCAATGTCCTGACGCTCACAGGCCGAGCTTCGCTCGGCCTAAACGATCTTCCCGATGATCTTGTACTCGCCCTTGCGGTCCTCGATTTCGAGGACCCAGAGGTCGGGATCGCGGGCGACCTGGCGGGCGATGTAGGCGTCGGCTTCGGGCTCGGTGACGGGCGCAGGCCCGGTCCCGCGGCTCCACGCGGCCTCATCGTCGA
The DNA here is from genome assembly GCA_903929895.1 of uncultured Alphaproteobacteria bacterium. Taxonomy (GTDB): domain Bacteria; phylum Pseudomonadota; class Alphaproteobacteria; order Reyranellales; family Reyranellaceae; genus Reyranella. Next base: position 2,179 of record CAIYWM010000430.1, on the reverse strand, counting down.
GTGTGCTGGTCTGGGTGAACACGGTCACGCCGCCCTCGAAGCGATTGATCTTCAGCAGCACCGTGCCGACATCGGGATCGCCGCGCCGCACGACGGCGGCGGGAATGAACGCGCGGTCGCACAGGCGTATCTGCGCGCTGACCCAGAGTCCCGTGGTGAGCCCCATTACCATGCGGCTTTCATGCAGGGTGCCGCCCGGCCCGTCAAACGCGGGCTTCGCCCTTGCCACAACGCGGGCTTCGCTCTTGCCCCAACACGGGCTTCGCCCTTGCCGAGGCGGACGGGTTCGGCCAATACAGCGCGCTCCATGGCCGATCCCCCCCTCCTTGCCCTGAGCGGCATCCGCTTCCATCTCGGCGACCAGTCCATCCTGGCTGGCGTCGACCTGGGAATCGGTCCGGGCGAGCGCCTGTCGCTGGTCGGCCGCAACGGCGCCGGCAAGTCGACCCTGCTGCGCATCCTGGCGGGCGCGCCGATCGCCGATTCGGGCGAGCGCTTCGCCCAGCCCGGCGCCACCGTCGCCACCCTGCCGCAGGAGCCGGATTTCGCCGGTCACACCACGGTGGCCGACTACGTGTCCTCCGCACTCACCGATTCGCTGGGGCCGGACGATTACCGCGTCGCCGCCATCCTCGAGGACATGAAGCTCGACAGCGGGCGCGATCCGACCACCCTGTCGGGCGGCGAGGCGCGGCGCGCGGCGCTGGCGCGCGTGCTGATCGGCGAGCCCGACGTGATGCTGCTCGACGAGCCGACCAACCATCTCGACCTGCCGACCATCGAATGGCTGGAGGAGAAGCTCTCGAAGTGGCGCGGCGCCTATGTGCTGGTGAGCCATGACCGGCGCTTCCTCACCAACCTGACGCGGGCCGTGCTGTGGCTCGATCGCGGCATCGTGCGCCGCCTCGACAAGGGCTATGGCGAGTTCGAGGCCTGGTCGAACGACATCATCGAGCGCGAGGCGACGGAGCGGCACAAGCTCGACCGGCTGATCGAGCGCGAGACCGAGTGGGCGGGCAAGTCGATCCGCGCCCGCCGCACGCGCAACGAGGGCCGCCTGCGCGCGCTCGCGGCGCTCCGCCAGCAGCGCAGCCAGCAGATCGGCCCCGTCGGCCGCGCCAGCATCGAGGCCGGCAGCGCCGAGGCCTCGGGCGCGCTGGTCGTGACCGCGCGCAACATCACCAAGCGCTGGGGCGACAAGGTCATCGTCGAGGATTTCTCGACGCGCATCTTCCGCAAGAACCGCATCGGCCTGATCGGGCCGAACGGCGCCGGCAAGACGACACTGCTCAAGATGCTGATGGGCGAGCTCGAGCCCGACAGCGGCACGGTGAAGCTGGGCTCCAACCTGATGCCGGTGGTGATCGACCAGCGACGCATCGGCCTCGATCCCGACAAGACGCCGTGGGAGACGCTGGCCGACCGCAACGACCATGTGCTGGTACGCGGCCATCTCACGCATGTGATGACGTATCTGCGCGAGTATCTGTTCCGCGACGAGCAGGCGCGCCAGCCGGTGCGCACCCTCTCGGGCGGCGAGCGCAACCGCCTGCTGCTGGCCAAGGCGCTGGCCGCGCCGTCGAACATGATCGTGCTCGACGAGCCGACCAACGATCTCGACGCCGACACGCTCGACCTGCTGCAGGAAGCGCTCGACGATTACGACGGCACCGTCCTGCTGGTGAGCCACGACCGCGACTTCCTCGACCGGCTCGTCACCTCGACCATCGTGCTCGAAGGCGACGGCACGGCGACCGAATATGCCGGCGGCTATAGCGACTACGTGGCCCAGCGCGGGCCGCGCGTGGAGCCGACCGGCGTCACGCCGTCACGCGCAAAGGACAAGCCGGCCGCGCCAAAGGCTGCAGGGCAGGGCAAGGCCCGCCTCGGCTACAAGCGCGAACGCGCCCTGGTCGAACTGCCGAAGAAGATCGAGGCCCTGCAGGCCGAGATCGCGACGCTACAGAAGGCGCTGGCCGATCCCGACCTCTATCGCCGCGATCCCAAGTCCTTCCAGTCCAAGACCGCCCGCATCGGCACCGCCCAGGCCGAGATCGAAGCCGCGGAAAGCGAATGGCTCGAACTCGAGATGCTGCGGGAAGAATTGGGCGGTTGATCCTCGCCTCGTGAGGAGAAGCGAAAGGTCCCACACAGCGTTCGGGATGACAATTTTGTTGGG
>CAIYWM010000429.1 GCA_903929895.1 uncultured Alphaproteobacteria bacterium | reverse complement strand
GAAGCCACGGCCGACCTTCTGATCGCGGCCGACGGCATCCACTCGGCGGTCCGCGCGCGCTACTATCCGAACGAGGGTCCGCCCAAGTGGCAGGGCATCCTGATGTGGCGCGGCGTCACCGTGGGCAAGCCCTATCTCGGCGGCAACACCATGGTGCAGGCCGGCCATCACAATCAGAAATTCGTCTGCTATCCGATCAGCCGCGCCCACGCCGAACGCGGCGAAGCGCTGATCAACTGGATCTGCGATCTCCACATGGGCGACGGTGCGCTGCCCTCGCGCGAAGACTGGAACAAGCCGGGCCGGCTGGAGGATTTCCTGCCGCGCTTCGCCGACTGGAACTTCGGCTGGCTGGACGTGCCGGACGTCATCCGCAACGCGCATACGATCCTGGAATTCCCCATGGTCGATCGCGATCCGCTGCCGCGCTGGAGCCATGGCCGCATCACGCTGCTGGGCGATGCGGCCCATCCCATGTATCCGATCGGCTCGAACGGCGCCTCGCAGGCGATCCTCGATGGCGAGGCGATCACGCAGGAGCTGGCCGTCGGTGACGATCCCGAGGTCGCGCTGCGTCGATATGAGGAGCGGCGCCTGCCGCCGACCGCGCGCATCGTCGAGAGCAACCGGCGCAAGGGAATCGACGTGATGCTCGACATCGTCGAACAGCGCGCGCCGCAGGGCTTCACCGATCTCGAAGAGGTGCTGCCGTCGGACGAACTCGAGAAGATCGTCGGCGACTACAAGAAACTCGTCACCCAGGACCGCGAGACGCTGCTGAAGCTCGCCGCCGCCTCGAAGTGATACGCCCAAACGAAAACCGGCCCCTCTCGGGACCGGCCGTGGTGGCGTTTTAGTCCGGCCATCACATCGCCGGCACCACCGAGGAAGTTTATGCCAGAGGGCGATGACAGAATTATGGCCTTCAGATCAGCCTTTTTATTCCTCTCCCCCCTCTCGGGGGAGAGGAGACAGAAGATAAAGGCATGAGTCTCGCCCGGGCGATCGCGACGGTCGGCGGGTTCACGCTGCTGAGCCGCATCGTGGGATTCGTGCGCGACATCGTGCTGTCGGCGGTGCTGGGCTCCGGCGCCGTGGCGGACGCCTTCTTCGTCGCCTTCAAGCTGCCCAACTTCTTCCGCCGCCTGTTCGCCGAGGGCGCCTTCTCGGCAGCCTTTGTGCCGCTGTTCGCGCGCGAACTGACGGGCGGCGGCCGCGAGGAGGCGATGGCCTTCGCGCGCCAGGCCCAGGCCGCGCTGCTGCTGGTGCTGATTCCCTTCACCGCGCTGCTGATCCTCGCGATGCCCTGGGTGATGGCCCTGCTCGCGCCCGGCATGCGCGACGATCCGCCGACCTTTGCCATGGCGGTCGAGTTCGGGCGCATCTCCTTTCCCTACCTGCTGTTCATCTCGCTGACCTCGCTCTACGGCGGCGTGCTGAACGGCATCGACCGCTTCGCCCATGTCGCCGCGACGCCGGTGCTCCTCAACCTCACGCTGATCGCCGCCGTGCTGGGGCTGACGCCGCTGCTTCCCAACGCGGGCTATGCCGCCTCGATCGGCGTGGCGATCGCGGGCGTGCTGCAGTGGGTCTGGCTGCTGGTCGCCTGCGGGCGCGAGGAGGTCGGCATGGCACTGGTGCGGCCGCGGTTCACGCCGCGGGTGGCGCGGCTGGTGAAGCTCGCGACGCCGGTCGCGATCGGCGGTGGGGCGCAGCAGATCAGCGTCGTGCTCGACGTCGTCTGGGCCTCGCTGCTCCCCGTGGGCACGATCTCCGCGCTCTACTATGCCGACCGCATCGCCCAGCTGCCGCTCGGGGTCGTTGGCATCGCCATCGGCACGGCACTGCTGCCGCTGCTCGCCCGCGAGCTGCGCGCCGGCAACACGCAGTCGGCCATGACCAACCAGAACCGCGCCCTCGAATTCGGCCTGCTGTTCAGCCTGCCGGCCGCGGTGGCCCTCTGGCTGCTGGCCGATCCGATCATCCGCGTGCTGTTCGAGCGCGGCCGGTTCCTGCCCGACGACACGCTGCGCACGGCGAGCGCATTGGCCGCCTTTGCCGTCGGTCTCCCGGCTTTCGTGCTGGTCAAGGCGCTGGCGCCCGGCTTCTTCGCCCGCGAGGATACCCGCACGCCGCTCTACATCGCGCTCGCGGCGATCACTGCCAACGTGCTGCTGAACGTCTATTTCCTGTTCGGCACATCGCTGGAGCTGGTCGGTATCGCGCTCGCCTCCTCCCTGTCAGGCTGGCTGAACGCGGCGCTGCTGGCCGCCGTCCTGCGCCGGCGCGCGCAATGGATACCGGATGGCCGACTGATCACGCGCGGCGTCCGGATCGTCGGCGCCAGCGCCGGCATGGGGTTGGCCCTTTGGTTGGGTCTGCACTGGCTGGCGAAGCCACTGTCGCGCGCCGACATCGAGGGCGGCCTGGCGCTGGCCGGCATCTGCCTGATCGGGATCGCCGCCTATGCGCTGCTGGGTGCTGCGCTCGGCGTCGTGAGGATTTCCGAGCTGCGCTACGTGATGCGCCGCCAGCCCGGCCTCAAGTCAGCCGACCCAGGCGAACAACCGTGACGCCGGGCCGCAGCGGGCGGCTCGACGAGGGCATGACCAGCACGCAATCGTCGTACGGCGTCGTCACCGGCTCGTCGTCGTCATGGCCCAGGACTGTGCCCGCCTTGGCGATCACGTCCTGGCCCTCGAAGCGCTGCGCCGGCGTGAAGTTGCCGCGCTTCGTGGCGACAGCATGCGTCACCTCGACGACGCGCTGGCTGGCAGGCGTCGGCTGGCGCCAGCCGGCCGGCAGATCGGACTCCTCGAGACTGCCGGTCTCGACCAGGAAGCGGGCCGTCACGTCCTTGGCGACCACGACCGAGGAGGCGCGCCAGTGCTGGCCGGTCTCGATCAGCAGCGCGTTCTTCGGGCTGTTCGGATCGCCGAACCCACCATAGTCGCGCATGCGCATGCCGGCGGCATGACCGGCGTCGCGCACGATGTCGACCGGCGTGCCGATCCTCTTCGCGAAGGCCACGCCCTTGTCGAGCGGGCCGGACAGCATCAGGGGCACGCAATCGTCGTGCATGGAATGGAGGTCGAGCAGCAGGTCGGCGCGCTCAACGAAGGGCCTCAGCACCTGCGCCCGCCTGGTCTCGACTGTGGTCGCGGGCTCGTCGAGCCGGCCCCACACCCGGTTGAAATCCTCTTCGACCAGGCGCGACTTGAACGGCGTCTTGGGATCGAACGAGTGATAGGCCTCGATGTTGTTGAAGGACAGGATCAGCGTGCCCTTGCGCGGCATCACCTTCGCGGCCAGCAACGCGTCGACCACGATGGCCCCAGAGACTTCGTTGCCGTGCGTCAGCGACGCCACCATCACCGTCGGCCCGGGCTCGCCGCTCTCAAGGACGTGGATATAGGGCGCGGCGCCCGCCTCCCATTTGCGAAGGTCGGGGAAGGTGAATTCGATCGGCGGATTATCGGACATGTTCAGGACCATCGGCAGGTTGCACCGCTCCTTCGCATGCTAGTTTGCCAGGGACAAGGAGAAGCCAATGGCGCGCAGCCGGTATCGCTGGTTCATCGTCTTCCTGCTGTTCGCGACCACCGTCGTGAACTACATCGACCGGGCGGCGCTCTCCTACGCCATCCCCATGATCCAGCGCGATCTCGGCCTGTCGCCGGAGGCGACCGGCGCCATCCTCGGCGCCTTCGGCCTGGGCTATGCCGTGACGACCCTGCTTGGTGGCTTCGCCGTCGACCGCTACGGCGCCCGGATGATCCTCACGCTTGCAGCCGTGCTGTGGAGCCTGTCCATCGGAGCAACCGCGCTCGCGACCAGCGTGACCATCCTCTATGCAGCCCGTGTGCTGCTGGGCGTCGCGGAAGGGCCCAACTTCCCCGCCCTCACTGGCGCGGTCAGCCACTGGCTGTCGCCGCACGAGCGGGCGACGGCACTGGCGAACGCGCTGCTGGCGGTGCCGCTGGCGCTGGCGATTGGTGGTCCGCTGGTGACGGTGCTTCTCGGATGGCTCGACTGGCGCCTCACCTTCGCGGTGCTGTTCGCGCTCTCCGCCGCCTGGATTCCGCTCTGGTATTTCTGCTTCCGGGACGACCCGTCGCAATCGCGCCTCGTGAACGAAGCCGAGCTCGCCCATATCCGCAAGGTCGATCCCGGCGTCACGGCAGCCCCGCACGCGGTGCTGAAATCCTGGCCGGAACCGGGCGTGCTCAAGGAACTGCTGACCAACCGCACGCTTCTCGCGAACTATTGGGCCTTCTTCGTATTCGGCTACTTCCTGTTCTTCTTCATGACCTGGCTGCCGAGCTACCTGGAACGCAAGTACGGTCTGGACCTCGCCTCCGTCGGCCTGTTCTCCGTTCTGCCCTGGCTGTCGGCCGCCGTCCTGCTGTGGGCCATGGGCCGCTGGTCGGATCACCTGCTGAAGAGAACGGGCAGCATGCGCATCGCACGCTCCTGGCTGATCGCCGGCAGTCAGCTGGTGGCGGCCCTCGCGGTGGTGCCGGTGGCCCTCACCGACAATCTCACCGTCGCCGTCGCCGGCATCACCGTGGCCGTCGCGGCGTCGATGGGGGCCAACGCCGCCTACTTTGCGGTGAACGTCGACATCGTGCCTCAACGGGCCGCGACGGCGCTCGGCCTCATGGATCTGGCCTTCGCCATCGCGGGCTTCCTGGCGCCGGTCATCACCGGCTGGGTGCTGAACCTGCGCGGCTCCTTCGCCGACGGTTTCCTGCTGATGACGGCGCTCGCCCTGTCTTCGGTGCTGGTGGTCCTGCTGTTCCATCATCCCGACAGGGATCGCGAAAGGGCGTGACGACTAATGACCCCTCCGGCCGTGCGGGCCACCTCCCCATTTGAATGGGGAGGTGGCGGCGTCTTACGCCGACGGAGGGGTCATGTCGCCGGCGCGAGCGACAACCAGTTTCGACTGCTTCTCGTCCGATCATCCCTCGCGATACCAGTTCGCGAGATCCCCCGTGTTGTTGTCCCAGCCGCTGATCTCGAGCACGAGACTGGAGGCGGCAGCGGCAGCGTTCGGCCGCATGACCAGCGGGATCACCACATGGTTCTCGATCACCAGCTCGTTGCACCTGATGAGCATGGCGGCGCGCTTCACCGGATCGAGTTCGACCTGGGCCGCCTTGTGCGTCTCGTCATACTCCTTGTTCTGCCAGCGCGTGATGTTGCGGCCTTGCCACTTGTTGTCCTTCGTGGCCGCCTCCCATGAGCAGAACTGGCGCAGGAAGACCTCGGGATCGGGCGCGTTCATGCCGTTGCTGTATTCCTGAAGGTCGGCATAGAACTTGGTGTAGGTGTCGGGATTGGCGACGTCGGAGGAAAAGAACACCGAGGCCGTCACCGACTTCAGCTCCATGTCGATTCCGGCCCGCTGGGCGGCCTGCTTGATGATCTGCTGCGTCTTCTGGCGCGGCTGGTTGATCGAGGTCTGGTAGACGAACTTCAGTCTCTTTCCGTCCTTGGCCCGCACGCCGTCGGCGCCGCGTACCCAGCCCGCTTTGTCGAGCACGGCATTGGCCTTGTCGACGTTGAACTCGTAGGACGTCCTGGTCGAGCGGAAGCGCTCGGGGTTGTTGATGTAGTTGGCCGTCGCGATGCCGATGCGGCCGTAGATGTGGTCCTGGATCGACTTCTTGTCGATCACCAGCGAGAGCGCCTCGCGCACCGCCCGGTCCGACAGGATCGGATGCCTGGTCTTGAGACTGGACCGCTCGCCATCGACCTCGGTCCACGGATCAGTGTTGTTCAGCTGCATGTGCTCGATGCCGCCGCCCAAGGTGACGATGACCCGTCCCTTGCCGCCCTTCTCCATGCGCACGAGGATTTCGTCCTCGACCTGCAGGTTCCAGGCGAAGTGGTATTCGCCGGTCTGCAGCACGGCGCGCGCCGCCGACACCGCATCGCCGCCGCCCTTCATCTCGATCGCGTCGAAATGCGGCCGGTTGGGCTCATGGTAGTCGGTGTTGATCTCGCCGGTGACCAGGTCGCCCGGCTTGAAGTCCTTGAATTTATACGGGCCGGTTCCCACCGGCTTCAGATTGGTCGGCGCCTCGCGCGACTTCGCTCCCGTATAGTCGCCGAACAGATGCTTGGGGATGATGCAGCCGGCCCAGCCGACAAACGTATCGGCCCAGAACGGCGTCGGCTGCTTGAAGGTCACGCGCACGGCGTGGTCGTCGACCTTCTCGACCGTGACGTCCCTGTAGGAGCCGTTCGACACCGTCGCCGTGGCCGGATCGCTCGAATACTGCCAGGTGAAGACCACATCGTCGGCAGTGAAGGGCCTGCCGTCATGCCAGCGCACGTCCCGCTTCAGCTTCCAGACCACCGAGAGCCCATCGGCCGACCGCGTGCCGTCGGCCCGGTTGGGGATCGAGGCCGCGAGCTTGGGCCTCAGGTTGCCATCGCGGTCCCACGCCGCCAGCGGCTCGTAGAAAATCCGCGAAGCATCCTGGTCCTTGGTGCCGACCGCGAAGTGCGGATTGAGGAGGGTCGGCCCCTGCCACCACATCACCTTGAGCAGGCCGCCGCCCCCGCGCCTGGTGGGCTTGTAGACCGGTCGGGATTGCGCCATCGCCACGCCGGAGAGCGCCAGGAGCTGGGTCGCCATGGGCGCGGTCAAACCCGCCGCCGCCAGGCGCCGGATGAAGCCGCGGCGCGACAGGCGGCCGGCTTTCACCTTGTCGACGAGACTCCGCAAGCCACGCTCGTTCATCGATGCCTCCACAGCGATCGTCGAAGCCGTTCCCTGACGCTCCCGCTATGCTGCAAGATGCGTGCGAGTGCGATCGGAACAGCCCGCGCCGCCGGCGTCAATGCCACAACGGTTCGATGCTTGATCGGGCCGGCGCTTTGCGCGATACCCGCGCGCCCCTGACCTTCCACCGGTGGGGTGCGCGGAGGTCCAAACCCCGCGCCATCGACCTGACCCGGAGTCCACATCCATGACCGACACGACGACTGGCGCCGCCGGCACGCCCAACCCGCATCTTGCCGCTTACGAAGCGCGCGGCCTCAAGGGCCGCATCCTCTCGGGCGTACAGCCCACCGGCAATCTCCATCTCGGCAACTATCTCGGTGCGATCCGCAACTTCGCGCGCCTGCAGAACGACTACGAGTGCCTGTACTGCGTCGTCGACCAGCACGCGATCACCGTGCCGCAGGATCCCAAGATGCTCGCCGCGCAGACGCGCGAGATCGCCTCGGCGTTCCTGGCGGCCGGCGTCGACGGCACCAAGCAGATCGTCTTCAACCAGTCGATGGTGCCCGAGCACGCGCAGCTCGCCTGGATCTTCAATTGCGTCGCGCGCATGGGCTGGATGAGCCGCATGACGCAGTTCAAGGAGAAGGCCGGCAAGGACCGCGAGAACGTCTCGCTGGGCCTGTTCGCCTATCCTGCCCTGATGGCGGCCGACATCCTGATCTACAAGGCCACGCACGTGCCGGTCGGCGAGGACCAGAAGCAGCATCTCGAGCTGACGCGCGACATCGCCATCAAGTTCAACAACGATTTCGGCCAGCCCGACTTCTTCCCGATCACCGAGCCGCTGATTTTTGGCGCGGCAACGCGCGTCATGAGCCTGCGCGACGGCACCAAGAAGATGAGCAAGTCCGATCCGTCGGATTATTCGCGCATCAACCTCACCGACGATGCCGACGCGATCGCCCAGAAGATCCGTCGCGCCAAGACCGACCCGCTGCCGATGCCGGATACGCTGGAAGATGCCGAGAAGCGGCCGGACGCCGACAACCTGCTGGGCATCTACGCCGCCCTCGCCGACCAGGAGAAGGACGCCGTGGTCGCCCAGTTCGCCGGCATGCTGTTTTCCGAGTTCAAGACGGCGCTGACCGAACTCGCCGTGGCCAAGCTCGGCCCGATCGGCGCGGAGATGCAACGGCTGATGAAGGATCCCGGCCATGTCGACGGCGTGCTGCGCAACGGCGCCCAGCGCGCCCGCGCCGTCGCCGCGCCGATCCTCGACGAAGTCTACCGGGCGGTCGGCTTCCTCAAGCCGTAGCCGTCAGCCTTCCATGCGCGTGAGGGCCCACTTCACGGTGGTTCCCTCCGCCGGCACCTGGCCGACCAGCACGATCTGTTCGGTGCGGCGCACGCGCCCGGCCTCGCCGAGATAGATGCTCTCGGCCAGGCCGATTCCGGCACCTGTTGCGCGCAGCCGCCAGCCGCGGCCGCTTGGCAGCCGCATCAGCACCGCCTGTCCGCTCTGGGCCAGGGTCGCCTTCACCGTCGGGTGCAGATGGAAGCGCACGATGTAGCGCCGGTCCGGCACGGTGACCGGCCGGCCCTCGTAGCCGAGGAACGAGTCCTCGCCGCGCAGGTCGCCGCCATCGGGCGACAGCCACAGGCGCCTGCGGTGGATGATGCCGTAGAGCGAGCGGTAGCCGTCATGGCACATGTCGAGCCACTGGGCGCCGGCATCGTCGGCGCGATCGATCAACACGTTGCCCGCGCGATATTCCAGCGCGCCATGGTTGGTGATCTCGGTCGAATTCACGTCGTCGACCACCGCGGTCGAATGCGCGGCGGTGAAACGCATGAAATGCTGCCAGTCGCGCGGCGCGCCGGGATAGGTGCCGCAGTTCACGACCAGCCGCTCGTGCGCCGCACTCATCTCGAAGCTCAGGGTGCCGGCATGGGCGATGCCGTCCATGCCGCGGCCGGGCGGGCTGCCGGCATCGGCGATCACCAGCGAGGTGCCGGCGGAAAGGCGCTGGAAGCCGCTGGCCAGCGCCATCGCCGGCGCGACCTCTCCCGAGCCGGAGCGTGCCAGCACGAGGTCGATCAGGCGGCGGTCGCCTTCCCATGTGCCATTGAACAGCGCCAACCCGCCGTCGCCATGGCGGAAGAAGCGCAGCATCGGCGCCATGCGGTCGATCGCGGAGACCAGCTCGGCCGGTGCGCGGCGCTCGGCGGACGCCAGGGCGGCCCGCACGTCGATCAGGTGGCGCAACACCGTGAGCTGCAGGTGCGGCGCGCGCTCCGACACGATGCCGTCGTGCAGCACATAGCGCTTCAGGAACTTCGAGAGCCGCGCCAGCGACTGCTCGAGGCTCTTCTCGAAGTACTTGCCGTCACGGATGAAGGCGAGGTCGGCGAAGATCAGCGCCTTGTAGACGGAAACGGCCTCGTGTCCGACCATGCCACGGCGCGCGACGCGGCGCAGATGCACCCGCTGGCGGCCGAGCGAGAACACGAAGCGGGCCGCGAAGCCTGCATCGGCCGCCGCGGCCATCCATTCATAATGCCGGATCCAGGCGACCATGCGCGCCGCCAGCACGTCACGCTTCCACGTCACCGGCGACCAGCGCCATTCGCGATTGGTCCAGTCGTCGACCAGCTTCGCGGCGAGCAGCGCACCGTGCGGATCGCCGTTATCGCGCAGGTCGCGCAGCCAGGCGAACCCGTTCAGAGCATCGAGCCACAGCGGCGCGGCGTCGGCGCGCTGCCACGGCGGATCGTCCGAATCGGGCAGCACCACGCCGGTGCTGCCGGCGGCGGCGAACTCGCCGGCCAGCAGCAGCCGTTGTCCGAGCACCGGATCGCCCGGCCAGGCATCGGCGGCCACCGCGAAGAAACTGCGCGGCGTGGCCTGGCTCAGGGTCAGGGAATAGAGCGACGAGCCCAAGAACCAGCGGCCGAACGCACGGCGCTCTCCCTTTGCCGCGGCAGACGGGCGTGTCGGAACGGAACGGATGGGCCGAGCGCCGGAAACCAAAGGTTCCCCCGGCCGTCTTGTGTCAGCGACCAACGTCATCTTTTCGTTCTTTGGCCCGGGAGGCTCGAGCGGCCGGGCGGTGGAGGGGTTTTGGGCAGCTTACCCCAGCCGGAGCGCTCTGGCGATGGGTGAGGGTTTGGACGGCCCTTGAACGGCGCCAACCGCACCCCAGATTCATTCCAAGGGAAGGCCCGCATGGGATTCCCTGCCACTCGCTCCACGGAGGGGGGTTCAGAATGAGTCGCGTTTCTGTATTTAGTTCGCCTTTGTTGCTGGGTTTCGACCAGTTCGAGCGGACGCTCGACCGGCTGGCAAAGAACGCCGACGGCTATCCGCCCTACAATATCGAGCGGATCGGCGAGAACGGGCTGCGCATCACCCTGGCGGTCGCCGGCTTCACGAGCAGCGAACTGGTCATCGAACTCGTCGAAAACCAGCTCACCGTCCGCGGCAAGCAGACCGACGACGGCGATCGGATCTACCTCCATCGCGGCATCGCGGCGCGCCAGTTCCAGCGGGCCTTCATGCTCGCTGACGGGATCGAGGTGACCGGCGCCCGGCTGGACAATGGCCTGTTGGCGATCGACCTGGTGCGGCCGCTTCTCGAGCCCCGCATTCGAACCATCCGTATCGACGCCGGCACTGCCGCCGGTGGGGCGGACCACACGATCGATATCACCGCGCGTCGCAGCCGTTGAGGCGGAGCGCGTTGACGCTGCCAAGGAGGTAGCCATGGAAAACGAAAACAACGTCGTGATGTTCACCCCCCTCGCCGAGGAGGCATTTCTCAGCCTCGGTGCCGAGCACATCGCCTATGTGAAGGAAGTCAGCCTTCCGGATGGGGCGCACGCCGTCGGCATCTTCTCGGCCGACGGCAAGCCGATGGCTTCGGTCCCGTCGATCGAGATCGCGCAGGCGCTGATCCGCCAGCACGAGCTGGAGCCCGCGCTGGTGCACTGACGACGTCTGGCCGAAGAGGCCTGGATAAGGAGGTTCAGGCGGCGCTTTGCGCCTGAACCGTTTCGACGAGCAGCGCGTAGAGCGCCTCGGCATTCTCGGTCGCCCGCAGCTTCTCCACGAGGCTGCGGTCGCGCAGCAGACGCGAGACACGCGCCAGTGCCTTGAGATGATCGGCGCCCGCGCCCTCGGGCGTGACCAGCAGGAACACGATGTCCACGGGGCGCTCGTCGATCGCGTCGAAATCGACCGGATGGGCCAGACGGGCAAAGACGCCCATGGGCTTCGTCATGGTAGACAGCCGGCCGTGCGGGATGGCGATGCCCCCACCGATGCCGGTCGAGCCCAGACGCTCCCGCTCGAGCAGCCTGTCGAACAGCTTGCGTTCGTCGACGTCGAAAAGACCGGAGGCACGGTTGGCGAGTTCCGCCAGGAGCGCCTTCTTCCCGGTCGCCTTGGCGCTGGCCAGAACGGCATCCGGGCCGGTCAGCAAATCGGCGATTTCCACAATGTCACCAATGGGTTAGCGGGCGCAAACTTTGGTCCCCCTGCGAAGGGTGCGCCCCTATAGGCGCGTCCCCCGGTCGGGTCAAGCCATGGTTCGACGGCACGCCGCACCCCCACCGCGCGGCCGGTCTCAGTCGGCCGACCCGCTCATCGCCTGGGCGACGGCAGCGGCGTGCGGCAGCCCCGAGGGCATCTGACGGCTCATACCCAAGCGGCCGAGACGACGACGCTCCGCCGACGACGGTATGCGCATGGCCTCGCGATACTTGGCGACGGTACGACGCGCGATCTCGATGCCCTCGCCCTTCAGCAGGTCGACGATTCGATCGTCGCTCAGCGGCTGGTGCGCATTCTCGCCGCCCACCAGCAGTCGGATACGGGAGCGCACCGATTCGGAGGAGACGACCACACCCGGCGTGCGCGCCGGCAGCGATGAGGTGAAGAAGTACTTCAGCTCGAAGATGCCGCGCGGCGTGTTGATGTACTTGTTCGAGGTGACGCGGCTCACCGTGCTCTCGTGCAGCTCGGTGGCGATGGCGATGTCGCGCAGCACCAGCGGCTTCAGCGCGCTGACGCCGTGACGGAAGAAGCCGTCCTGCTGGCGCACGATCTCGCGCGCGACCTTGAGGATCGTGGTGGCGCGCTGCTCCAGTGTCTTGACCAGCCAGTTGGCCGACTGGAACCGCTCGGCAACGAAGTCACGGTCGGGCTTGGCGCGCGCACCCTTCATAAGCGTGGCGTGGTAGTTGCGGTCGACCAGGACCTTGGGCAGCGCATCGGTGTTGAGCTCGATGTGCCAGCCATCCTCGCCGGTGTCGGGATCCTTGGCCGTCGTCAGGTAGAGATCGGGCTGCACCGGCTGGATCGGCTCGAAGTCGAAGGCCTGGCCCGGACGCGGGTCGAGGGTGCGCAACTCGGACAGCATGTCGCGCAGATCCTCGTCGTCGACCCCGCAGCGACGGCGGAGCTGGCCGAGTTCACCGGCCGCGACGAGGTCGAGATTGTCGAGCAGCGCCTTCATCGCCGGATCGAGGCGGTTGCGTTCGGCGAGCTGCGCGGCGAGGCACTCGGCGACGGTGCGGGAAAAAAGACCGGCCGGCTCCATCTGGCGCAGCCGCGCCCAGATCTTTTCGACGAGCGCGATATCGGTGGCGACGGCTTCGGCAACGGCGGCCGCATCGAGGCGGCAATAGCCGGCTTCGTCGAGGCCTTCGGCGATCTTCACGGCGATGCGGCGTTCCGCCGGAGACTCGAACATCAGCTCGATCTGCTCGAGCACATGGACGGCCAGCGACCGCGGACGCTCGGCCACGAAATCGAGCGCCTCGGGCGCATCCTCGCGCTGGCCGACACGGCTCGTGGCGGCATCGCCGCCCCGGTCGGCATGTTCGCGGGTCCAGCGATCGTCGGCGTCGGCAAGGGCCGGCGCAGCTGCCGAAAGGGCCTCGGCCGTGTCGCGCGGCGCCTCGATGGCGGGGGCTTCGTAGTCGGCCGCCGGGCCGTCTTCCGACGAACCCTCGCTCAGCAGCGGATTTTTTTCCAGTTCCTGTTGGATGAAAGCGGCAAGCTCAAGGTGCGAGAACTGCAGCAGCTTGATGGCCTGCTGGAGCTGCGGCGTCATCGCCAAAGTCTGACGTGACGCGAGGATTAGACTCGGACCTATACGCATGTCACCCCACCCCTGAAGGTCTGTGGACCTCCCCGTGAGGAACATAAAGCAAAAACCGTGCCAAATCCAGCACGGCTGATATCTCAGTGAGCGAAAATATCCGTTTCTGGCCAGCCCGCAATGTCGAGACGCGCGCGGGTGGGGAGAAAGCGGAAGGCGGCGTCCGCCAGTTCACGGCGGCCTTCGCGCTCCAGGAGCATGTCCAACCTGGCCTTCAGGGCGTGCAGATGCAGGACGTCGGAAGCGGCATAGGCAAGCTGCTCGTCCGTAAGGCTGTCGGCGCCCCAATCCGAGGTCTGCTGCTGCTTGGAAAGATCGACGCCCAGCAGCTCGCGGCAAAGGTCCTTCAGTCCGAAGCGGTCGGTGAAGGTGCGCACCAGCTTGGCCGCGATCTTGGTGCAGTAGACCGGCTCGCAGCGCACGCCGAGCGAATGCTCGAGCACGGCGATGTCGAAGCGGCCGAAATGAAAGAGCTTCAGCACCTTGGGATCGGCGATCAGGGCGGCCAACCGTGGCGCCTTGGCCGCGCCCTTCGGCGCCCCCCGCGGGATCTGGACCAGATGGGCGTTGCCGTCGCCCCCCGAGAGTTGAACCAGGCAGAGCCGGTCGCGATGCGGGTTGAGCCCCATGGTCTCGGTGTCGATGGCGACGACGGAGCCGAATGAAACATCCGCGGGAAGGTCGCCACGGTGAAGGCTGATCGCCATTTAGAAATGCTCCGGCTGGCCAATACATTGCTCGGAGACTGAATGCTCAGGCAACGTCTAAACTGTTGATATTCCACATGAAGATGCGGGTACGCGTTCAGTATGTACGCCAGTCCGGACGCGCCGTCCATATTGCGGGGGTGGACGACGACGCGCGGCGGGCTTGTCGTCATCAGGGCTAAGATGTTTGCTTTGTTGCGGCGACCGTCATCGAACCATACGAAAAGAAACTGCTATACTGATGTGTCAGCATCGGACCGAGGCCTAGAGTGTAGATGCGATGAACTACATAGTATTGGTTGTTGTAGCGTTGTTTACGGTCGTAGGCGCCATCGTCGGGTGGCGGCGGGCGACGGAGAGAATCGAGAACCCTCCCGAAAAGTATGATTTCCCGGGGGGCATGAGCCGACGCGATCATCTGCGCAGTCTCGCCCGCAAGCACCGCCAGTGGCGGATTCCGATTACCCTGGCTTATGCAGCCGCGAGCGGCGCGGTAGGCTTCGGTCTATTGATGGTCTACGCCGTTTTCATCCGGCGATGATCCGGCAAGCCGCCCGGATCCGCTGCAAGCCTGTTGGGTCGGTTAAGGTTTTTTGCGGGCGGGGATAAACCAGCCGCATGGTGCCCAGGAGAAGACTCGAACTTCCACGCCTCGCGGCGCTAGTACCTGAAACTAGTGCGTCTACCAATTCCGCCACCTGGGCACGGCATGCGGTCTAGTGCGGGCGCTGAGTTAGGGCCGGGCCGCGCCGATGTCAACCGCGCTGGAGGTTCGCGCCTCACGGCGCGGGCGCGCTTCGCCCCTTGAACCTTCACGGCATTGGGCTATAGGCAGCATCCATGAGCATCAAGCAGGTCACGGTCTTTGGCGGCAGCGGCTTCGTCGGCCGCGCCATCGTGCGGGCACTGGCGCAGGAGGGTTACCAGATTCGCGTGGCCTGCCGGCGCATCGAGCTCGCGGAGCGGATCAAGACCGCAGGCGATGTCGGCCAGATTAGCATCCTGCGAACCAATTTGCGCATTCCTGCTTCGGTCGCGGCCGCCGTCTCCGGCAGCCAGGCCGTGATCAACGCCTCCGGCATTGCCTTCCAGCGCGGCCGGCAGCGCTATGAGGCCGTCCATGTCGAGGGCGCGAGGGCGATCGCGGAAGCCGCGAGCGCCGCCGGCGTGCAGCGCCTCGTGCATATTTCGGGCATCGGCGCGGACCAGCGCAATTCGACGAACAGGTTCATCCGCTCCAAGGTCGACGCCGAGGACGCGATTGTCTCGGGCTTCGCGAACGCCACCATGCTGCGTCCGAGCGTGGTCTTCGGACCCGAGGACGCGATGTTCAACCGCATGGCCCAGATCGCCCGCCAGGCACCTTTCCTGCCCGTGGTCGGTGACGGCTCGGCCAGGGTGCAGCCGGTCTATGTCGGCGATGTCGGCGCGGCCGTGGTGGCCGTTCTGGAGCGGCCCGACACCGCGAAGTCCGTGTTCGAGCTGGGCGGCCCGCGCGTCTACACCTATCGCGAGATCGCCGCTCTCGTGCTGCGCGAGATCGACCGCCACAAGCGCATCGTCGGTGTTCCGGCCGGCCTGATGAAGATCATGGGCTTCTTCGCGGAATTCCTCCCCGTGCCGCCGCTGACCCACGACCAGGTCGACCTTCTGGTGACCGACAACGTCACCCGCCCGGGCGCCCCTGGACTTGCCGAACTCGGCATCGAGCCGACCGCCGCGGAGGCCATCCTGCCGATGTACCTCGACCGCTATCGGGTCGGCGGTCGCTATAACCAGCACGCGCCGGCCTAATTGACCCAACAAAGGCGTCACGGAAGGCGTCTATGCTTGCCCGAAGCTATTAGTCCCGATTGGGAACTAAATACGATTCCGAGACTCATCCAGAGAGAGGGAAATCAGGAAGAACCTGATCTATTTCTAAAAATAGGTCAGCACTATTGACTATCGGTGAGGCGTATGGTTAAACGCCTCCAACAATGCTGCAAAAGCGCGATCGGCGCGCTTCTTGCGTAATTAAATTTCACACTTTGTCCGAGGAGGCCGGGGATGGCCGAGAGGATGCTGAAGTTCGTCGGAACGCCGCAAGCCATGCCCGACAAGCGGCCGGCAG
>CAIYWM010000428.1 GCA_903929895.1 uncultured Alphaproteobacteria bacterium | reverse complement strand
CTTCGCCGATCCGGTGAACGGGCGCATCTATGAGTCCTGCGCCAAACTGATCGAACAGGGTCACCAGGCCAACCCGGTCACGCTCAAGACCTACCTTGAACGCGACGACCTCGTGGTGAGCGCGGGGGGCATGAAGTATCTCGCCAGCCTCGTGTCCGGCGCCGTGACGGTCATCAATTCGACCGACTACGCAAAGCTGATCTACGATCTTTATCTGCGCCGCGAGTTGATCGACCTTGGCGAGAATATCGTCAACAACGCCTTCGAAGCCTCGGTCGACGAAACGGCGATTTCACAGATCGAACACTCCGAACAGGTGCTGTTCAACCTTGCCTCGGAAGGCGCACTCGAAGGCGGCTTCCAGTCCTTCGGCACCGCCCTCGTCACCGCGGTCAATCTGGCCGAAGCGGCCCACCGCCGCGAGGGCGCGTTGGCCGGGGTTACCTCGGGCCTTCTCGATCTCGACAAGAAGCTGGGCGGCTTGCACGAGTCCGATCTGCTGATCCTCGCCGGACGCCCGTCGATGGGCAAAACCGCGCTCGCGACCACCATCGCCTTCAACGCCGCGCATTATTATCGCACCACCGACCGCGCCGAAGACCGCGGTAAGCAGGTGGCGTTCTTCTCGCTCGAAATGTCGGCCGAACAGCTCGCCACGCGTATTCTGGCCGAACGCTCGAAAATCAACAGTCACATGATCCGCACCGGCGGCCTGTCGAACGATGATTTCGGTCGCCTCGTCGTCGCCAGCCAGGAAGTGAACGAGCTGCCGCTGTTCATCGACGATACGCCCGCCGTCACCGTTTCGACCATCCGCACGCGCTGCCGGCGCCTCGCCCGCCAGAATAAAACCGCCGACGGCAGCAACGGCCTAGGCCTGATCGTCATCGATTATCTTCAGCTCATCGCGCCCAGCCGCGGCGAGAAGACGGAAAACCGCGTGCAGGAAATCTCGGCCATCACCCGCGGCCTGAAGGCGCTTGCCAAAGAACTGAACGTGCCCGTCATGGCGCTGTCGCAGCTCTCGCGCGCCGTTGAACAGCGCGAAGACAAACGCCCGCAGCTGTCCGATCTTCGTGAATCAGGCACCATCGAACAGGACTCGGACGTCGTCATGTTCGTCTACCGCGAACAGTATTATCTCGAGCGCGGCGAACCTTCGCAGCGGCCCGACGAAAGCAGCGACAAGTTCGCCGAGCGCCATACCAAATGGCAGGAACGCTGCGAGCAGGCCCACAATATCGCCGAGGTGATCGTGGCCAAGCAGCGTCACGGCCCGATCGGCACCGTGCGCGTTTACTTCGATCCGAATTACACGCACTTCAGCGACCTGGTGGACCAGAGCCACCTGCCGCCCCCCATTGAAGATTAACGGCACCCCCCGGTTTCCTTGGCCCTCTTGCCCTTCTAAAGGGTTGGCTTCATACACGCTGGCATGCGTCCAACATCGACCACCTCTGCGGACGAGCGCACCGGCGCGGTTCTGACCGTCGATTTGGCGGCCGTCGCGGAAAACTGGCGTATCCTCAAACGCAAGGCCGCGCCCGGCTGCGAGGTCGGCGGCGCGGTAAAAGCCGATGCCTACGGGGTTGGCATGGTCCCGGTGGCCAAGGCGCTCCAGGACGCGGGCTGCGGTACATTCTTCGTCGCCCATCTCGATGAGGGCATCGCGCTGCGCGCGGCGCTGGGCGAAGCCCCGCGCATCGTGGTCATGCATGGCCCCAACAAAGGCACCGAACGCGATTTCGCCGCGTTTCGCTTGCTGCCGGTGCTCAGCACGCCCGGACAGATCGAACGCTGGCGTACATTCGCCGAGACCAACGACATCCTGATGGAAAGCCTCGTGCAGATCGATACAGGCATGAACCGTCT
>CAIYWM010000427.1 GCA_903929895.1 uncultured Alphaproteobacteria bacterium | reverse complement strand
GGGACATGGGTGAGTGGACCACGCTCACCACCGGTGCGCCCGTGCTGAAGGGATGTCCCGTGTCATTCGACTGCAAGCTGGTCACCGAGCTCTCGGCCGGCACGCACACGATCTACATCGGCGAGATCGTCGACGTGGCATTGCATGAAACCGCCCTGCCGCTCCTCTATGCCGATGGAGCCTTCGTGCATGGCGAGGCCCTGAAGAAGGCTGCACAGGCGGCCTGACGAAGGCGGGGTTGCGCCCCCGCGCCAACCCACTATGTTCCCGCCCGCCCGAACGGGCGCCTGCTGGGGCGTCGCCAAGCGGTAAGGCAGAGGATTTTGATTCCTCCATTCCCAGGTTCGAATCCTGGCGCCCCAGCCATCGCGCCCCTTCGAGGGCTCTGAAGTCCGTCTGCTGTCCTGGATGAACCGCTCGAGCGACAAGGTCTATGAATTTTCTCAAGAATACGCTTCTGGTTGTCATTCTCAGCGCCGTTTGCGCGCTTTGCCTCGAAGGGATGACCCGGCTCTTCCTTGACACCGGCATGCTCTATGAACTCGAAATGTGGCGCTATGCACGCGACGTGAAGGTTCGCGACATGCGGCCCGACCTCGGTCATCGCCATCGCCCCAATGCCGATGCGCAGCTCATGGGCGTCAGGGTAACAACCGATTCACTTGGCTTCCGGTCGTCGGAGATTCCCGAGAAGGCGCCGCCGGGCGTGGCGCGCATCGCCTTCGTCGGCGATTCGACGACCCTGGGCTGGGGCGTCGCGCAGAACGAGACCGCCGCTGCCCGCGTGACCGCCGCACTGGCCGCCGGGGGCCGCAAGGTCGACAGCTACAACCTCGGCGTCGGCAACCACAACACGCTCCAGGAACTCACGCTGTTCCGTGATTCCGCGGCAAAGCTGAAGCCCGACATCATCGTACTGACCTACTTCATCAACGATGCCGAGCCGATGCCGACCTACGGTCAGACCTCGTGGCTCGACGAGCATTCGGCGGCCTGGGTGGTCTTCAAGTATCGCCTCGACTCCCTGATGCGCCAGTTCGGCGAGGCGCCCGACTGGAAGCGTTACTACCGCGAACTCTACAAGGATGATGCCGCCGGCTGGCAGCAGACGCGCAAGGCCCTGCAGGGCTTTGCGACGACGGCGCGCGAGATGGGCGCCAAGCTGGTCGTGTTCAATCTTCCCGAGCTGCGCGAGCTGAAGCCCTATCCCTTCGCCGACGTCACCGCCAAGGTGAAGGCCGACGTCGAGGGGCTGGGCGTGCCGTTCTTCGACATGCTGCCGACGGTTGAAAACCTCGATCCGGCGAGCCTGTGGGTGACGGTTCCGGACCCGCATCCCAACGGCGCTGCGATGGCGGCCTTCACCACGATGATGGTGCCCGAGCTCAACACGCTGCTGGACGGCCTGTGCCGGGATGAAGGCAAGGGCTGCAAGTAGAATGCGGTTACTCAAGGACGCTCTGCTTGTCCTGATTTCGCTCGTCGTGAGCGTCGTCGTGGCCGAAGGCGCCATCCGGTACATCGACGGCTACCCGATCCTTCTCACACCGCTCGGCGAGCCGATGGGCCTCGCCAGCGTCAAGCAGGACTCGGTCGACAAGGTCCCGCGCGCCGTCGGCGTCGAGCGCGCCTGGTTCTTCGACGACCCGGCGCCGTTGCCCAACAAGCGCGCCGTCCCCGAAGACTGGGAACGCCTCTATCGCTTCGTCGAGGCCAATCCTGTCGGCGGCATGTGGTTCCGGCCCTCCGACGCCTTCAAGGTCTGGAACACCAGTTTCTCCGGCGATCCGTGCCGGCACTGGTTCCTGCGGCATGCACCGGGTCAGCTCTTCCTCTACAACGCGCCGGACGGCCAGCCGCGGCCGCCCTACCGGTACCTGCCCGACGTCACGATCCCGAGCGGGTTGACGACCAACCAGATCGGCTGGCGCGGACCCCCGATCGAGAATCCGAGGCCGGAGAAGACGGTGCGCATCGTCTTCGTCGGCTCCTCCACCGTCGTCGAGGCGCACCACCTCCCCTTCTCCTGGCCGGAATATGTCGGCCATTGGATGAATGTCTGGTCCAGGGCCAAGGGATTGGGCATCAGATTCGAGGTCCTGAACGCGGGCCGCGAAAGCATCAGATCCTCCGACATCGCGGCGGTCGTGCAGACCGAGGTACTGCCGCTCAGGCCCGATCTCGTCGTCTACCACGAGGGCGGCAACCAGTTCCGGCCGGCCTCGATCGTCGAGAAGGTACCGGACGTCCCGGTCACCCGGCCGTCGAATGCGCAGGAGCCGGCCGCCGTGAAGTGGCTGAAGGAAGCCGCGCGCTACTCCGCCCTGATCGGCCGCGTGCAGGCCGCGTTCGCCATGGCCGGGGCCACGGCTGGAAGCAACAGCGGCGCCGAATGGCCCAAGCCCGACTACAAGGTCATCTGGCCGGAAGGGCTCGACGAGATGAACCCGGATCTCGACTTCGCCAACCTGCCGGTGAACCTGAACCTCATCCAGAGGGACCTCGACACGATCCGGGCCGATCTCGGAACGGTTGGTGCCGACATGGCTCTCACCTCGTTCTTCTGGATGGTGAAGGACGGGATGGTCGTCGATCCGGTTCGGCACAGGTTCATCATCGAGCAGCTCAATGCCGCCAACTGGCCGTACCGCTATCGCGACCTCGAGCGGCTGGCGAACTTCCAGAACCGGCTGTTCGCCAAGTACGCGAAGGCCCACGGCGTCGCCTTCCTCGATATCGTCGGCAATACGCCGTTCGACCCGGACCTGTTCATCGATGCCGTACACACGTCGTATGCCGGGACCCGCATCCGCGGCTGGGCGGCCTTCAACCTGCTGGTGCCGCTGGTCGAGAAGAAACTGGCCGACAAGGCCTGGCCGCGCGCCTGGCCGGCCGGCGCGCCTACGGCGC
>CAIYWM010000426.1 GCA_903929895.1 uncultured Alphaproteobacteria bacterium | reverse complement strand
GGCCAGCCTGGTGGCCGCGGCGCTGGCCGGGGCGGCGCTGGCGCAGGGAACGCGCCCGGGGGCGGCGCCGGGGATCGACGAGAATCGGCGCGAGGTGCGGCAGATGATGGAGGTGTTCGACATCATCCGCCATGCCGAGGGGATGTTGGGCACGATGCGCAGCGAGATGATCCGCGCCACGATGCGGGCCAGCGAGATGCCGGAGCCGGCGGCGACGGCCGTGGTGGACGAGATCCTGATGCCAAATTTCCGCGCCCGCAGCGGCGAGCTGGTGGCGGAGATGATGGAACCCTATGTGCTGAACTTCACCATTTCCGACCTGAAGGCGCTGCGGGCGTTCTTCGGCTCCCCGCTGGGGCAGAAATGGCTGCGCACAATTCCGGTAGCGCGTACGCAGGGCGAGCAGGCGGGGCTGGCGTGGGGCCAGCGGGTGTTCCAGGATTCGGTGGACCGCCACGCGGATGAGCTGCGTGCCCGCGGACTGAAATTCTGAAGGGGTCGATCGCATGAAAAACACCACACGGATTGTTGCCGGTGCGCTGCTTATCGGCATGGCGGCCACGAGCGGCGCCTGGGCGCAGGGCGCGCCCGCACCCACCCAGCCGGCCGCCCCGGCGCCGGTTGTGACCGAGGCAAGCCGGCGCGAGGCGCGGGCCCTGGGCGAGAAGCTGGGCTGGGAAGCCCAGGTGCGCGGCATCATCAACACGCTGCGCACGGCGATCATCGTCAATGTCGCGCAGGTGAACGGCAAGCAGCCGCAGGAAATGATCGCGGTGGTGGACGACCTGCTGATGCCGGATTTCGTGGGCGATGCCGGAACGTTGCAGGGCATGATCGTGGAGGCCTGGGCCGGCGCGTTCACCGCCGACGAACTGGGCCGCCTGCGCACCTTCTACAACACGCCGCTGGGCGACAAGCTGCTGCGCACCATTCCGCAGCTGAACAACGTGATCAACCAGGCCGGCCAGAGCTGGGCACAGAAGGTCTACCAGCAAAGCCAGCAGAAGCATGCCGAGGAATTCGCCAAGCGCGGGTTCAAGTTCGCGCCCTAGCGCAGTCTCCGCGCCGAAGCAGGTGCGGATGATGCGCCAGGGTCTTTGTTTGGTTGCGTGATTCCCGTCTTCGGCGAGTCCGCCTTGGACGGTCACGCTCTCGTTCCGTAGGAGCCGAGACCATGTCCCAGCCCGCCGCCCCGGTTGAGCCCGGCCACGCCTTCGTGCGTGCGTGGGCGGAGAATGCCAAACGCCTGGCAGCCACCTACGATGCGTCGCAGGAGCATGATGCCTGCGGCGTGGGGCTGGTGGCGGCGCTGGACGGGCGGGCGCGGCGGGATGTGGTGCAGGCGGGCATCGATGCGCTGAAGGCCGTGTGGCACCGCGGCGCGGTCGACGCCGACGGCAAGACAGGCGACGGCGCGGGCCTCCACGTCGAGATCCCGCAGGACTTCTGCAAGGAACATGTCCGCGACTCGAGCGGCGAGGTCCCGCAGGCCGGGCGGCTGGCGGTCGGCATGGTGTTCCTGCCGCGCACCGATCTCGGTGCGCAGGAGCGCTGCCGCACCAGCGTCGAGACCGAGATCCTCCGCTTCGGCCACACGATCCTGGGCTGGCGACAGGTGCCGGTCGACATCTCGGTCATCGGCGCCAAGGCCAACGAGACGCGGCCCGAGATCGAACAGATCCTGATCGGCCGCGGCGATGCGAAGCTCGACAACCGCGAGTTCGAGAAGCAGCTCTACATCCTGCGCCGGCGCATGGAGAAGGCGGCGCTCGCCGAGAACATCGCCGAGTTCTACGTCTGCTCGCTCAGCTGCCGGTCGGTCGTCTACAAGGGCATGTTCCTCGCCGAGCATCTCAGCGCCTTCTATCCCGACCTGCTCGACGAGCGCTTCGTCTCGCGCTTCGCGATCTTCCACCAGCGCTATTCGACCAACACCTTCCCGCAATGGAAGCTGGCGCAGCCCTTCCGCGTGCTCGCCCACAACGGCGAGATCAACACCATCCTGGGCAACGTCAACTGGATGAAGAGCCACGAGGCGCGCCTCGAGCACGAGCACTTCGGCCGCTTCATCGAGGACCTGAAGCCGATCGTACAGCCCGGCGCCTCTGATTCGTCGGCACTCGACAACGTGTTCGAGCTGCTGGTGCGCGGCCATCGCAACCTGCCGATGGTCAAGACGATGATGATTCCCGAAGCCTCGGCCACGAACCCCAACGTGCCGGCCGAGCATCGCGCCATGTACAACTATGTGAACGGCGTCATGGAGCCGTGGGACGGGCCGGCCGCCATCGCCGCCGTCGCCGGCAAGTGGGCGCTGGTCGGCCTCGACCGCAATGGCTTGCGCCCCATGCGCTACGTCATGACGTCCGACGACCTGCTGATCGCCGGTTCAGAAGCCGGCATGGTGCCGCAGGACGAAGCCAAGATCGTCGAGAAGGGCCGCCTCGGCCCTGGCGAGATGCTGGCCGTCGATATGGACAGGCCCAAGGTCTACAAGGACCGCGAGCTGAAGGACATGCTGGCCGCGACGCACGACTATGCGAGCTGGACCCAGCGCACGGTCGAGCTCGATTCGCTGATCCGTCAGGACGCGCCGGCGACCGAGCACTTCCCCGCCGACGAGCTGCGCCGCCGCCAGTTCGCGGCCGGCTGGTCGATCGAGGATCTCGAGGCGATCCTCCACCCCATGGTGGAGGACGGCAAGGAGGCCGTCGGCTCGATGGGCGACGACGCGCCGCTCGCGGTGCTGAGCGACACCTATCGTGGCATGCACCATTACTTCCGGCAGAACTTCAGCCAGGTCACGAACCCGCCGATCGACAGCTTGCGCGAGCGCAACGTCATGACGATCCGCACCCGGCTGGGCAATCTCGGCAACATCCTCGACGAGACGCCCGACCAGAGCGAGATGCTGTCGCTGCAGTCGCCGATCGTGCTCAACGCCGAGTTCGAGGCGATGCGCAAGTACATGGGCGACACGGTTGCCCGCATCGACTGCACCTTCGATCCGAAGGGTGGACTCGACGCGATGCGCCAGTCCTTCGAGCGCATCTGCAAGGAGGCCGAGGACGCCGTCCGCAGCGGCTGCCTGCACATCGTGCTGACCGACGCCAACGTCGACGGGGACCGTGCCGCCCTGCCGATGATCCTGGCGGCCGGCGCCGTGCATTCCTATCTGGTGCGACAGTCGCTGCGCACCTTCACCTCGCTGAACGTGCGCTCGGGCGAATGCCTCGACGTGCACTATGTCGCCGTCATCATCGGCGTCGGCGCGACGACGGTGAACCCCTACCTCGCCGAGGAGACGATCGCGGCCCGCCATGCGCGCGGCCTGTTCGGCAAGCTGTCGCTCGGCCAGTGCCTCGCCAACTTCAAGAAGGCGCTCGACGAGGGCCTGCTCAAGGTGATGTCCAAGATGGGCATCTCGGTCCTGTCGTCGTATCGCGGCGGCTGCAACTTCGAGGCGGTCGGCCTCTCCCGCTCGCTGGTCGCGGAGTTCTTCCCCGGCATGCCCTCGCGCATCTCGGGCATCGGCCTGCGCGGCATACAGGAGGAGATCGCCGATCAGCATGCGCGCGCCTTCGACGAGGAGGTAATCGCGCTGCCGATCGGCGGCTTCTACAAGGCCCGGCGTGGCGGCGACCGCCACAATTTCGAGGGCGCGCTGATCCACATGCTGCAGGACGCGGTGAACACCGAGTCCTATGCGAAGTACCGCAAGTACAGCGAGGCGGTACGCCGCCAGCCGCCGATCAACCTGCGCGACCTGCTCGACTTCAAGACCGACCGCACGCCCATCCCGCTCGACGACGTCGAGTCGATCACCGAGCTGCGCAAGCGGCTGGTGGCGCCCGGAATCTCGCTGGGCGCGCTGGGTCCGGAGGCGCACGAGACGCTGTCGATCGCCATGAACCGCATCGGCGCCAAGTCCGATTCCGGCGAGGGCGGCGAGGATGCCGCGCGCTACCGGCCGCGTCCGAACGGCGACAACGCCTCCTCGGCCATCAAGCAGGTCGCGTCGGGCCGGTTCGGCGTCACTGCCGAGTACCTGAACAACTGCCGCGAGCTCGAGATCAAGGTGGCCCAGGGCGCCAAGCCCGGCGAGGGCGGCCAGCTTCCGGGCCTCAAGGTCACCGAGATGATCGCCAGGCTGCGTCACTCGACGCCGGGCGTCACGCTGATCAGCCCGCCGCCGCATCACGACATCTACTCGATCGAGGATCTGGCGCAGCTGATCTACGACCTGAAGCAGATCAACCCCGAGGCGCGCGTGACCGTGAAGCTGGTCGCACGCTCCGGCATCGGCACGATCGCGGCGGGCGTGGCCAAGGCGAAGGCCGACGTGATCCTGGTGTCGGGCCATAACGGCGGCACCGGCGCCTCGCCGCAGACCAGCATCAAGTATGCCGGCATCCCGTGGGAAATGGGCCTGTCGGAGACGCACCAGGTGCTGACCCTGAACCGCCTGCGAGACAAGGTGCTGCTGCGCACCGACGGCGGCATCAAGACCGGCCGCGACGTGGTGATCGCCGCCATGCTGGGCGCCGAGGAGTACGGGCTGGGCACGGCGTCGCTGATCGCCATGGGCTGCATCATGGTGCGGCAGTGCCACTCCAACACCTGCCCGGTGGGCGTCTGCACGCAGGACCCGAAGCTGCGCGAGAAGTTCGAAGGTTCCCCCGAGAAGGTCGTGAACCTGTTCAGCTTCGTCGCCGAGGAGGTGCGCGAGATCCTGGCACAGCTCGGCTACAAGTCGCTGATCGAGATCGTCGGCCGCTCCGACCTGTTGAAGCAGGTCGGCCGCGGTGCGCGCCATCTCGACGACCTCGACCTCAACCCGCTGCTGACGCGGGCCGATGGCGGCCGCGAAGCCGTGCACTGCACGGTCGAGGGCCGCAACGAGGTGCCCGACACGCTCGACGCCCAGATGCTGCGCGACGTGCAGCCGCTCTTCACCCATCGCGAGAAGATGCAGCTGCAGTACAGCGTGCGGAACACCCATCGCGCCGTCGGCACGCGGCTGTCGGCGATGATCACGCGCAAGTACGGCATGACGGGTCTGCCGCCCGACACCGTGACCGTGCGCCTGCGCGGCACCGCCGGCCAGTCGCTGGGCGCCTTCGCCGTGCAGGGCATGAAGCTCGAAGTGTTCGGGGACGCCAACGACTATGTCGGCAAGGGCCTGAGCGGCGGCACCATTGTGGTGAAGCCGACCATCTCCAGCCCGCTGGTGCCGGAAGCCAACGCCATCATCGGCAACACGGTCCTCTACGGCGCGACCGCCGGCAAGCTGTTCGCCTCGGGCCGCGCCGGCGAACGCTTCGCCGTCCGCAACTCCGGCGCCGATACCGTGGTCGAAGGGCTGGGCTCGAACGGCTGCGAGTATATGACCGGCGGCACTGCGGTCATCCTGGGATCGATCGGCGTCAATTTCGGCGCCGGCATGACCGGCGGCATGGCGTTCCTCTACGACCCGGAGGATGCCTTCAAGCTGAAGGTCAATCCCGAGACGGTGACCTGGCAGCGCATCGACCATCCGCACTGGGAGACGGTGCTGAAGGCGCTGGTGGCCGAGCATGTCGCCGAGACCAAGTCGCCGCTGGGCGCGCGCCTGCTCAACGACTGGGATCGCGAGGTCGGGCATTTCTGGCAGGTCGTGCCGAAGGAGATGCTGACGCGTCTGCCGCAGCCGCTGAGCCTCGCGCAGGAAAAGCGCGCGTAGACGGGACGAAACATCCGATGGGCGACGCGCGGCCCTCGCGCGTCGCCGGCGGCCGCCCCGACACTCGTCGGGCGCGGTGTGATTGCCATCGGGGTCGCGGCCTACGACAATCCGGTATGCCCCTGATCGAAATCGAACGGCGCGACGCCGTTGCCATCGTGCGTTTCAACAACCCGCCCAGGGGCTACATGAACGCCGCGATGGTGGGCGAACTCGACGCGGCGGTCGACGGGCTGCTGGCCGACGCCGCGGTGCGGGTGCTGGTCTTCACCGGCGCGCTGAAGGGCGTGTTCATCCAGCACTATGACGTTTCCGAACTGCTGGCGATGTCGACGAAGCTGCGCGCCAAGGGCGCCACCTTCTCGCTCGACCGGCCCTCGCCCGAGAGCGCCTACCACAGGATCCTCACCCGCCTCGAAGCCGCGCCGAAGCCGGTGATCGCCGCCATCAACGGCACGGCCATGGGCGGCGGCTTCGAGTTCTGCATGGCCTGCGACATCCGCCTCGCCGAGCGCGGCCCCTATTGGCTCGGCCAGCCCGAGATCAACATCGGCATCCTGGCCGGGGCCGGCGGCACGCAGCGCCTCGTGCGCCTGGTCGGCGAGGCGCGGGCCCTCGAACTGTCGCTGCTGGGCCGCACCGTGTCGCCCGACGAGGCGGCGGCGCTCGGCATGGTCCATGCGGCGGTCGATGGGCCGGTGCTGGACCATGCGATGACCCTGGCGGAGCGGCTGGCGGCGCAGCCGCCGCGCGCGGTGGCGCACATCAAGCGGCTGGTCCGGTCGGCGGCTGAAACACCCCTGTCACAAGGCCTCGCCAATGAACGGACCCTGTTCATGGACCTTGCCGTGAGCGACGATGGGCACCGGCTGATGGGGGAATTCGTTGCGGGCAAGCGCGGCATTCGCGACTGATTGACAGGCAAGTCCGGGCCCTTCCATATGCCGAAGAACCCGGCGAGGACGGAACACAGCGATGGCGAACAAGGTCTACAAGGATGCGAAGTCGGCGCTCGAGGGCCTGCTGCGCGACGATCTGATGCTGATGTGCGGCGGCTTCGGCCTGGTCGGCATTCCCGAGAAGCTGAT
>CAIYWM010000425.1 GCA_903929895.1 uncultured Alphaproteobacteria bacterium | reverse complement strand
GCCTCATACCGATCCCCGGAATCCCCCAGGCAGACGAACGGACGCCGGGTGAGGTCGACCTCCACGATCGTGTCGAAGAACAGTTTCGTGCCGACATGCTCGGCCTGCTTCTGCATCTGTTCCATCAACCAGGGGCCCTGGATCACGTCCGCGAAGCCCGGATAGTTCTCCACGTCGGTCGTGATCGTGAGTTGCCCGCCCGGCTGGATCCCCTGCACGAGCATCGGCTTCAGGCTGGCGCGGGCGGCATAGATGGCCGCCGTGTAGCCCGCCGGGCCGGAGCCCAGGATCATTATCTTGCTGCGATGAGTTTCTGCCATGTCCGCCCCGCATCCCGCCAACCGCATATCTTGGACATATATGCAAACCTCCACCGAGTTGCACGGGTAGAAGTCGATTTCACACGCAATTGTTCACAGGCAATTGCCGAATCCTCGCAACTTTATTGCGTGTCCGGCACGCTTCTGGCATAGACCGCGCCCAACGGAGGAACACTGATGGCTCGGGCGAAGCTCGATCGAATTGACCGGCGAATTCTCAGCGACCTGCAGTCCAATGGACGCATGACCAATGTGGAACTGGCCGAGCGGGCCGGCATTTCGGCGCCGCCCTGCCTGCGCCGTGTGCGGGCCCTGGAGAGGGCGGGAATCATCAAGGGCTACCATGCGGAGCTGAGCCCCGAGGCATTGGGCTACAGCGTGTCCGTATTCGCCCTGGTGGGGCTCAACAGCCAGGCCGAGGCCGATCTCAAGGCGTTCGAGGAACTGATCGCCAAGTGGGAAGAAGTCCGCGAGTGCCACATGCTGGCCGGCGAGGCCGACTTCCTGCTCAAGATCGTGGCCGAGACCTGGGACGATTATCAGAAATTCCTGACGACCCGCCTCACCTCGGCACCCAACGTCAGCCACGTGAAATCCATGATGGTGTTCCGCACCGCCAAGGAAGTGCCGGGCGTGCCGATCTCGACGGAAGCGTAGCTTCCGTCGGTCGGGCGCAGGCAGCCCGCGCAGACGTAACGGAGCAAGAATATGACCGACGTCACCTTCGAGATACTCCACCAGGTCGCCGACGCCTTTGCCCGGCGCGACGTCGAGGGCATCGTCAATTCGTTTGCCGAAGACGGCGAATTCCGCAACGCCAAGGGCCCCGACTACTGGGGCCAGAGCTTCAAGGGCAAGGCGGCCATCCGCAGCTATTTCGAGCCGCTGTTCGCCAGCACCGGCGACGTGAGATGGGTTCACACCAACGAATTCATCTGCGGCGACCGGGCGGTGACCGAATGGCATCGGACCGCGACCCTGGCGACCGGCGAACGCCAGGAATGGCTGGGCTGCGACCTCTATACCTTCCGTCGCGGCCTCATCGTCATGAAGGACACCTACATCAAAGTCGTCGTCTGAGCCTCTTGCGGGAAACGGCGTGTATTGATAGCGTGGTTTAGATACACAGCGTTGTCGCGAACACTGAAGGTCGCGAGCCATGAGGAATCTCTTCCAGGCATCCAAGATCCTGTTGCTCGACCTCGCATCGACGGTCCTCTTCCTCGCGGTCTATGCCCTCACGGGCAATCTCTTCCTCGCGGTCGGGCTCGGCATGGCGCTGGGCATCGTCCAGATCGGCTGGCAGCTCGTCCACAAGCAGCCCGTCGAGGCGCTGCAGTGGCTCAGCCTCGTCATCATCTTCGCGTCCGGAACCGCGACCTTCCTGACCGACGACCCGCTGTTCGTCATGATGAAGCCCAGCATCATCTACGTGATCGTTGGCCTGGTGATGCTGAAGCGTGGCTGGATGACCCGCTACCTGCCGCCGATCGCGCGGG
>CAIYWM010000424.1 GCA_903929895.1 uncultured Alphaproteobacteria bacterium | reverse complement strand
TGCTCGCCCCAGTGACCGATCCGGCCGATGTGGTGGGAGTTCTTCAGGCCGACGACGCAGACGCCGTGCTTCTTCGCCCGCTCGATGCCGATGTCCATCGCCTCCTTGGCGATGACCTGACCGTACCCGGCGCCACCGTCGATCACGATCACCGCGCCGTTGTCGCGGTCGATCTTGGCGTGGTGATTGCGCCTGCAGGCGCCGTTCATCGTATTCTGGATGTAGGAAGGCATCATGCCGACGCCGTGGCTGTCATGGCCGAACAGGTTGGCGAGCACGAGGTGGTCGGCGACGAGCTTCGCCTCTTCGGCGGAACTGCCGTCGGCCCGGCAAATGGCCATGGTGAAGCCGTGCAGGCGGTCGGGCTCAATGCGGATTTCGCCCACGGATCCTTGCCCTTCGGCCATCTCTCGACTCCCCTTTACATTCGGGCGGCAAGGTTCCGCGTCGTCACGACGCTGTCAACGCCGAAGCAGCGCCCTGATTTCGCCCTTCTGGGCCGCCAGACCGTCTGCGACGTGGCTTGCTCCGGGCCACACGTGGTAGTGACCTTGCAAAGCCCTTCGTCGTCTCCGGGAATCCCGCACCGAATGCGGTCTCTAGCTCGCCTCGCATGGTTCGTGCTGCTGTTCGCAAGCGTGGCGGCTTCCGCCCAGAGCGTGCCGCCGCCGCAGCGGCCCTTCAGCCAGCTCGTCGAACTCTGGGGGCGTCAGCTCGACCGCATCGCTGCCCGCACCGAGCAGGCCGACCTGCTGCCGGTCGAGATCGACGGCCTGCGCGAGCAGGCGACCGACGTGCGCACGGCCGCGATGGCCGCCGCCGCCTTCGCCCGCAACGACCTGGCCGACACCAAGAAGCTGCTGGCGCCGCTCGAACTGAAGCCCGGCACCGACGCGCCGCCCGAGAGCGATGCCGTGAAGGCGGACCGCGAAAGGCTCACCGAACAGGCCACGGTCGCCGAGAGCCGGGTCAAGCAATGCGAGCGTCGAACTCGATCTTGTTGAACAGCACGTAGTCGTCGGTCAGTACCTCCGGCAGGTCGCCGAGCGGTCCATCCGACAGCGGTTCGTCCTGCGTCACGAAGACGATGCCGTTCCTCTCCTGCACCGCCGCGACCGGCACCAGCCCGTGCGCTTCCTTGTCGAGGCCGGGGAAACCGTCCTCGCCCGGAACGTGCCGCAGCGCGCCGTCGAGACCGTAGGTCCAGGCGTGATAGGGGCAGGCGAAGGCGCGCTTGCAGCCCTCTCCCTCCTCCAGCTTCATGCCGCGATGGCGGCAGGCGTTGCGGAAGCCGCGCACCACGCCGTCGGTGCCGCGCACCACCAGCAGCGGTGTACCGACCGTCGTGCGCGCGATGTAGGAGCCGGGCTCGGGCAGCGCCGCCGAAGGACAGAAGGCCATCGGCACGCGCCGCAGCACCTCGAGCTCGGCCGCGAAGCGCTCGGTCGAATGATAGTTCTCGACCGGCTCGCGCCAGACCACGCTGCCCTTGTCCGTCGTCTTGCCGTCGATGTGCGCCAGGATGCGATCGATCAGGTCGGTTTCGTTCAGCAGCGCGGCCATTCTTCGTCCTCCTGCATGCGGGCGGGGCGATACTATGGCCCGCGCCTTCGACGACGCAACAAACCCAGCCGCGCAGCGAGACGGCGCCAGAGGTTCGTGAATGCAGGCGGGCGCGCCCCCTCCCGACCTGCTATCAGGTGGGATGCTGGATCGCTCGTACCTGATCATCTGCGTGCTCGCGCTGGTCGCCATGTTCGGGGGCGGACTGATCGGACTCTACGCTGCGCGTGCCCTGCCCCAGCACCATCTCACCAAGGAGTCGGGCGCGGTGGTCAAGCTGGCCGCCGCCATCGTGGCGTCGCTGACCTCGCTGGTGCTGGCCCTCATGCTGTCGGCCGCCAACGGCGCCTACTCGGTCAACGCCGGCATCGTGACCAAGCTCGGCGCCGACATCGTCCAGCTCGACCATCTGCTGCGCTCCTATGGCCCTGAGGCGAGCGAGGCACGCGCCAGCCTGCGTGCCTATGCCGGACACAAGAAGGAGGAGCTGTTTCCCGCCAACCCGCCGCCGCGCCTGGATGCACGGATCAGTGCCGACCTTCTCGACAGGCTGGCCGATTCCATCCTGTCGCTGGAGCTTCCCGACCGGCGACACACGGCGCTGGCCGCCCAGGCGCTCAACCTCACCAACCAGATCTACGCCGAGCGCTGGCTGCTGTGGGAAAACCCCGGCACGACGGTCCCCGGCCCCTTCGTCGTCGTGCTCATCTTCTGGCTGTTCCTGGTGTTCCTGAGCTTTGGCGTGTTCGCCCCATCCAACCTCACGGTCGTCGCCAGCCTCTTCCTTTCCGCGCTCGCGGTGACCGGCGCGATCTTCCTGATCCTGCAGCTCGGCGATCCCATGCATCACAGCTGGCTGCAGATCTCCGGCGAGCCCCTGAAGCGCGCACTCGCGGAGATCGGGCGTCCCTGACGCATTGCCCAGGCTCAGGTGTCGCCCCGCAATGATCCGCAGAGCAGAGCCAGGAAAGCAGGAACGCACAGCCGCGGCGCTCGTTCAGTCTCCATGTTGGATTTTCTCGGTGGTCTCATCTGGCCGGTCGTCATCGTGGTGTCGACCGTGTCGACCGTCGTCGCCATCGGCGTGTTCATAGCGACGCGCAAGCTCGACTAGGGTATCTCTGCCGGACGACCCTTCCGGACACCATGAATAGCCCTGCCCACACTGCAAGCCTGACAGCCGAAGACATCACGCGCTTCGGTCCCGACCCTCTCGCCATGTTCAGCCGCAACCTCGCCTCCGTGGAGGAGCGGATCGTGCGTGCCTGCGCCCGCGCCGGCCGGCCGCGCGAGACGGTGCGGCTGCTGCCGATCACCAAGACGGTGCCGGCCCACATCCTGCGCTTCGCCCATGCGGCCGGCATCCGCGACTTCGGCGAGAACAAGATCCAGGAAGCGGTCGCCAAGCGGGCCGAACTCGCGGACCTCGACATCGGCTGGAGCATCGTCGGGCACCTGCAGACCAACAAGGTCAAGTACCTGACCCGCTTCGCCCGGGAATTCCACGCGCTCGACAGCGTGCGGCTGGCCGAGATGCTCGACGCGCGCCTCGACCGGGAAGATCGCTCACTCGACGTCTATGTCCAGGTGAACACGTCGGGCGAGGAGAGCAAGTACGGCCTGCAGCCCGGCGAGCTGCTGCCCTTCCTCGAGGCGCTCCGGCGCTTCCCGCGGCTGAAGCCGCGCGGGCTGATGACCCTGGCGTTGTTCAGCACCGACCTCGAGAAGGTGCGCCCCTGCTTCGAGCGACTGCGCGAGCTGCGCGACATCGCCGTCCGGCACGATCCCGCGATCACGGAACTGTCGATGGGCATGTCGAACGATTTCGAGGAGGCGATCGTCCAGGGCGCCGACGTTGTGCGCGTCGGCGAGGCAATCTTCGGCAAGCGCTCGACTCCCGACGGCCATTACTGGCCAAAGACCTGATGGAGTGAGTGACATGACCAATGACAGCGTGGCAATCGGCATCATCGGCGCCGGCATCATGGGCGAGCGTCTGCTCGGCGCGATCCTCCAGCAGGATCCCGCCCTGGTGCATGCCTGCGGCATCTGGGACCCCTCGCCCGACGCGATGCGGCGCATGGAGCGAAACTTCCCCACGGTCGAGCGGATGACCGGCGCAGCGGCGGTGATTGCAGCGAGCGACTGCGTTTACGTCGCCTCGCCGCCGGCCTCGCATCTCGGTCACGCGCGCGCGGCCCTCGCCGCCGGCAAGAGCTTCTTCGGCGAAAAGCCCCTTTCGGTCGATGTCGCCGATGCGCAGACCTTCGTGGCCGAGGCCGGCAACCGGGGCGCGGTGAACTTTCCCTTCGCCTCCTCCTTCGCCGTGGCAGCGATGCGGGACTGGCTCGACAAGGGCGAGATCGGCACGCCGCAACGCATCGACATCGAGGTGGGCTTCAAGGTCTGGCCGCGCCCGTGGCAGGCCGACGCCGCGGGGTGGCTCGACAAGCCGGCGCAGGGCGGCTTCACGCGCGAGGTCGTGTCACACTTCCTCTTCCTGGCGCGGCGTCTCGTCGGGCCGTTGAAGGACCTGAACGGCGAGACGTGGTTTCCGGAGCCCGGCAGGTCCGAACGGCGCATCGCGGCCACTCTGCGCGCCGGCGACCTGCCGGTGACGCTCTCGGGCGCGGTCGGCGCGACGGCGAAGGACGATCACAATGTCTGGACGCTGGAGGGCGACCGGGGCGCTATGCGTCTGTGCGACTGGTCGATCGCGGAGCGCCGCCTGCCCGACGGCTCATGGCAGCCCGCGCCGGATGCGATGCCCAACGAGCGGGCCCGGCCTCTGGCGCTGAAGCGGCAGCTCGAAGGCGTGGCCAGGTTGGCGCGCGGCGAGGCCCACCATCTCGCGACGCTCGAGGAAGCGCTCAACGTCCAGGAAATCGTCGAAGGGATTCTCGCCGCATCGTTATTCCGTCACCGAGGATAGAACGTCGATCCGTAGTCGAAGGTGATCTCTGCTCCCTTTGCGATGCCTTCGATTCCGGCAACGATCCAGATTCGGCCGTCATCACGCAGGATGAAGGCATTGGGGTTCCGGCGACGGTGATTGGCGTAGCGTGCTTCATTTCCCCCGGAGGCGCCGTCGATATTCGCGTTCCTTCCCAGCTCGAAGATGCTGTCGGCACCGGCCGCGATCCGCGCCAGGGCGACGCCATCGGCAATCCGCTGACCCTTGTATTCAATGATCTTGGTGCCCCATGGAATCTCCTCGGCGGCAAAAAGGCCTTCGCCGTGAATTCCCGACTTTCTGACGACTACTTTCGCCACGTGTCACTCATCGTTCATCGATGAGCCCCCATAGCATCCGAACGACACGGCGAGAACATGATCGTCCGCTGGCCTTGGTGGAATCACGCTTTTCATCTGTCGGATCCGTCACGGGTCTGCAACACGTTGAATTGCTAGGACAAGCGTCGGGTGCCCGACGCTCCGGAAGGGTCGATCGCAGATGTCCGAATGGCGAGTACAGTTCCAGACCACGGGATTGAAGGCGGCATCGGCCCTGCGGCCCGGCCACGAAAAAGCCAACGACCAGGAACGGCCGCCGGCTTCATTCAGATACAGTCTATGCGAAAGTCGGACCCGTCCCTCTAGGCGACGGCCTTGATCGTCTTGGCGGTGATCTCGACGATCTCGTCGATCTGCGCCTTTTCGATGATCAGCGGCGGCGACATGGCGATGGCGTCGCCGGACTGGCGCACCATCAGGCCGAGTTCGAACGCCTTCGAGAAGGCCTTGTAGCCGCGCGTGCCGACGGGGCCTTCCGGCGCCAGGTCGATCCCGCAGGCCATGCCGAGATTGCGGATGTCGGTGACGTTCGGCAGGCCCTTCAGCGAATGGATGCCTTCCTCCCAATAGGGCGCAAGGTCGGCCGCCCGCGCGAACAGCTCCTCGTCGCGATAGATGTCGAGCACCGCCGACGCCGCCGCGCAGGCCAGCGGATGCGCCGAGTAGGTGTAGCCGTGGAACAGGTCGATCGCGTTCTCCGGCCCGTTCATCAGCCCGTCGAAAACGTGCTTGCGCACGAACACGCCGCCCATCGGCACCGTGGCGTTGGAGATGCCCTTGGCCACCGTCATCAGGTCCGGAACCACGCCGAACTTCTCGGCGGCGAAGCTGCTGCCAAGGCGGCCGAAGCCGGTGATGACCTCGTCGAAGATCAGCAGGATGCCGTGCTTGTCGCAGATCTCGCGCAGCCGCTTCAGGTAGCCCTTCGGCGGCGGCAGGAAGCCCGTGGACCCGGCGCACGGCTCGACGATGACGGCGGCGATGTTGGACGCGTCGTGCAGACCCACGATGCCCTCGAGCGCATTGGCCAGGTGCGCGCCGTTCTCCGGCTCGCCCTTCGAGAAGGCGTTCTCCGGCAGGTGGGTGTGCGGCAGATGATCGACGCCCGGGAGCATCGCGCCGAACCACTTGCGATTGTTCACCATGCCGCCGACCGAGATGCCGCCGAAGCCGACGCCGTGATAGCCGCGCTCGCGGCCGACGAAGCGGGTGCGGGTGCCCTGGCCGTTGGCGCGGTGATAGGCCAGCGCGATCTTCAGCGCGCTGTCGACCGCCTCGGAACCGGAGTTGCAGTAGAAGGCGTGGTTCAGGTCACCCGGCAGGAGGGCGGCGTGCCGCGCCGCCAGCTCGAACGCCTTGGGATGGCCCATCTGGAACGAGGGCGCGTAGTCCATCTCGTCGAGCTGCTTGGCGATCGCCACCTTGATCTCCTCGCGGCCATGGCCGGCATTGACGCACCACAGGCCCGCCGTGCCGTCGATGATCTGGCGGCCCTCCGGCGTCCAGTAATGGACACCCTTGGCCCGGGCCAGCATGCGCGGATTCTTCTTGAACTGCCGGTTCGCGGTGAACGGCATGAAGAACGCTTCAAGGTTGTTCGCGGCAGGCGCGCTGTTCGACGACATCCCCATACTCCTCTGAAATCTGGAACCCTATACTGAACCGCTTTCTATCCAGAACAAGATGATATCTGGCAAAGGCCGAGTTTGCAGTAATCTGCGCACAATCGGCCCCATCCGCTCACTATACTGAACACAGTAAGCACCATGGACATCACCACCGGCGAGAGACTGAAAATCGCACGCCAGCGCGCCGGGCTCTCCCAGCGCGCGCTGGCCAAGAAGGCCGGCGTCGGCAACGCCACCGTTTCCCTGATCGAGAGCGACCGGATCAACCCGTCGGTCAGCGCGCTCAAGCGGATCCTCGATGCGATCGCCATGCCTCTGTCCGACTTCTTCGCGATCGACGAGAAGGTGAGCGAGGAGAAGGTCTTCAAGGCGAGCACCCTCACGGAGATCGGCCGCGGCGGCATATCGTTCCGGCAGATCGGCAAGGACCTGTCCGGGCGCGCCCTGCAGCTTCTGTACGAGACCTACCAGCCGGGCGCCGACACGGGAAAGATCATGCTCTGCCACGAGGGCGAGGAAGCGGGCTTCGTGATCTCGGGCCGCATCGAACTCACGATCGGCTCGACGCTGCACATCCTCAATGCCGGCGACGCCTATTACTTCAAGAGCATCGAGCCCCATCGCTTCAGGAATGCGACGACGAAGCCGGCGGTGATCGTGAGCGCCTGCACCCCGCCGACATTCTAGCAAGGCGCAGCAAGATCTCGCGGGCCGGGCGCCACTGCCGGCCGTCATGACTGTGGGAGGCGCCAGGGGCCCTCACCCCGCTGGCGGCTCGCTCGACATCTTCTCGATCTGGCACCACGAGCATCGTAGCGGTATCGAGCCGCTGACTGGATCGGCGCGATCGGTGCCGATCGCGCCGTTCAGATTTGCCGCCAGGGGATGGCGGCGATCGTAGGGCGTGCCTTCACCGCCATCGACCCACCACCCGTGCTGGCCGAACACGGCACCAGGTGCGAGGCCCGGCACGAGGACGGCGCGGGCGACCGCATCGCCGCTCGGCGTCCTGATGCGAACCCAGTCGCGCTGGACGATGGACCGCGCGGCCGCATCGGCCGGCGACATCTCCACGATCGGATCGGGCACCAGCCGGCGCAGCGAGGCGATGTTGCGATGCTGGCTGTGGCAGTAGGCGACGCTCTTGGCACTGCCAAGGCGCAACGGATAACCCGCTTCGGCGGGCAGGAGATCGCTGACGTCGAGCTCGGGAATCGGCCGGTAGCCGGCGAGCAGCAACCGCTCCGAATAGAGTTCGATCTTCCCGGTCGGGGTCGGGTAGCCGCGGGGATGGCCGTCGTGCGTGATCGACTGGGCATCGACCTGCGCCGCTCCCTCGACCGCGATTCCTGCCGGAGAACGGCGCAACATCTCGACGGTCAAGCCCGTCCTGGCCAGGACCGCGTCGTGGCCGCGGTCGGCCTCGAGATCGAACATTCGATCGCCGAGGCCAAGCCCTGCAGCGAGCCCCATCACGATGTCGGTGTCGGAGCGGGCCTCGCCGACGGGCGCGACGACGGGCGGCCGCAGCTGGACGTGGCGCAGCCCCTCGAGGCTGCCATCGAACCCGGTGCGCAACCCTTCCCGCTCCCACGAGGTCGCGACGGGCAGGATGATGTCTGCATAGCGGGCCGTCGCGTTGACGAAGAAATCCGCGTGGACGTGAAACTCCAGGGCGGACAGCGCCTTGCGTGCGGTCTCTGTATCCGGCTGCGACACCAGGAGGTTGGTGCCGAACGACATCAACATGCGCACCGGATAGGGCGCCTTCGCGAGCACCGCCTTGTAGACGTCGCGGGCCGTCACCCAACCGTGAAGACCAGGACCAAGCGGCCGCTCGGCAAGACCGAGCGCCTTGTCGCGCTGCGTCGCGGGCAGCAGATCCTGGCCGGAAATATCGATGAAGGGCGCCGCGCCGCCGGGCACGTTGCCGCCCTTGCGGCCATAGCTGCCGGTGAGCGCGTACAGGA